>JAEYTN010000107.1 GCA_023433985.1 Pseudomonadota bacterium
GTTGCCGTCTTGTAGCCGGTCCCCACATTCACGAACTCGGTGAACGGCACGACGCCGATCTTCACATTATTGGTGATGGAGGCTTTGGCATCCTCGGTGTTGAGGTTGTTCTCGGCGCAGTTGGAGGTCGCGCTGAGCAGCACGTCGGTGGCGCAACGGGCCGCGAGGATCAGGTTCTCCATTCGCGTCTTCTCGTTGCTGTCCTTCCGCCTGTTCCTGTTGGCATCCACGTAGGTGTCCATCGACAGCGAGTTGTCGAGCACCATGGCGATCTCGAGGTTGAGCCGCTTGCGCGTCGCCTCCGAGACGATCTTGGCCTTCACGTTGGGAATGCCGATCAGTGCCACGAAGGCGGTCGGCACGGTGATCGAGCCCTCGAGGTGCAGCGTGCCGTCGGTGGTGTTCGTGGTGGCCACGTCCACCGTCGTGGTGATGATGTTGTCCGCCAGCCGCTCGTCGAGCAGGGCCTTGGCCTGGATCTTGAGGTCGTTGGAGCTTGGCGGCGTCGTCAGGAACATCTTGGGCTGCAGGCCTAGCGCCGCCGAGTCGAGCGCCTGCTGCGCCTTGGTGCGTGCCAGCTCGATGCGGGTGAAATCCACCACGGCGCCGGCCGTCGCGATCAGCACGATGGCGAACACGCCGAACAACACGGCGAAAACGCCGCGTTCGTCATCGCGAAAGCGGCGTAGGAGACTGGTCAAACCGCGCATGGCGCCCGAAACCCCCAGGAATTCCGGGCGCCAGTTTCGCTAAAATTCCTAACTAAAGCACAATCACCTTGGCGCCAATTTTCACGCGCTCGTAGAGGTCCTCGACATCGGCATTGACCATGCGGATGCAACCCGAGCTCACATCCTGCCCGATGGTCCACGGCTCGTTGGTGCCGTGGATGCGGTAGAGCGTCGAGCCGATATAGAGCGCGCGGGCGCCAAGCGGGTTGTTGACGCCGCCGGGCATGTAGTCAGGCAGGTTGGGCTGCCGCTTCTTCATCTCGGCCGGTGGAGTCCAGCCGGGCCACTCGCGCTTGTTGGTGATCTTGTGGGTGCCGCTCCACTCGAATCCGGTGCGGGCAGTGCCGATGCCGTAGCGCAGCGCCTTGCCGTCTCCCAGCACGAGGTAGAGGAACTTGTCGCCGGTGTTCACGACGATGGTGCCCGCCTTCTCCTTGGTCTTGTAGGCCACGACCTGCCGCATGTACTTGCGGTCCATCTTGACCTTGCCCTGCTTGAGCTGCACGCCAGCCTTCGGCTTGCCGTCGCTAAGCGACCTGCCGGGCGGTGGGTCGAACAGGAAAAACCGGGTTGCCGCCTGGGCGGCGTCAGTAGATACGAGGGCGGAGAGCAATAATGCGGCGCCATAGAGCGCAGCGCGAGACGAACGCAGCATTTCAACACCTGTCGGACATCTGGGCCGCGGGGAATGTGCGGCAATGGGGCCGAAGTATTGTCGAGAATGCCGAATGTGCCATGAACCGGCATGGTTAGGAAATAGTGAGCAGCTAGAGCAGCACCTGCCGCCCGCCGGCTTCGTCCTCGCCAGCGCCCCAGCCGGAAGGCAGCAGTCGCCCGAGCGCAGCCCCGAGATGACTCGCCGTGAATGGCTTGGTCAGGATTTCCGTGGCCCCGAGCTCGCGCGCCCGGGCGAAGGTCTCGCGGGTGGGGTAGGCGGTCATCACCACCACCGGCACCGCGCCGTGCGGCCCGAAATGCGGGCCGCGGATCACCTGCAGCATGGCCGCGCCGTTCATTTCCGGCATGTACCAGTCCATCAGCACGATGTCGTAGCGCTGCGCCAGGATCGCGTCGATGGCGAGTGGTGCTGAGCCCACGTCCTCGATGCTGCCGACGCCGAGCTTGCGCAGGGTTGCGGCGGCTGCGAGCCGCGCATACGCATTGTCGTCGACGATCAATGCCTTGAGCTTGCCTGGAACGATCAAGACGCCCGGCCCCCCGCCGATTCGCCACGCTGAACGAATATTGACGGAGACGAATCCATGTCAACCACCGACGTCGTGCGCTGCACCTGGGCCGGGTCCGATCCGCTCTACCAGCACTACCACGATCGCGAGTGGGGCCGGCCGGTGATCGACGACAACCGGCTGTTCGAAAAGCTCTGCCTCGAAGGCTTCCAGTCCGGCCTCGCCTGGATCACCATCCTGAGGAAACGCGAGAACTTCCGCGTGGCCTTCTACGGCTTCGACATCGACCGGGTCGCCGCCATGGGCGAAGCCGATGTCGAGCGGCTGCTGGGCGACGCCGGCATCATCCGCCACCGCGGCAAGATCGCCTCGACCATCAACAATGCGAAAAAGGCCATGGCCATCCGGGACGAGTTCGGTTCGCTCGCCGCCTATATCTGGCGCTTCGAGCCCGACCGCTCCCGCGGGCCGATCCGCTCCGGCGAAATCCCGGCCGAGACCGAGGCTTCGAAGCGCCTCAGCAAGGACCTCAAGAAGCGCGGCTTCTCCTTCGTCGGCCCCACGACGGTCTACGCCTTCATGCAGGCCATGGGCCTCGTCAACGACCACATCGACGAGTGCTTCGCCAAGGCAGAGTCCGAAGCCGACCGCGCGCAGGCTACGATTCCCGGCAAGTAGGGCGCTGGTGGCCGCCCCCTCCACCGCCTTCGGCGGTCCCCCGCCCCCGCTTCGCAGGGGAGGATCCCGATGTGGTGCCCTAGGTGGACTGCAAGGGATCTTCCCCCGTGACAACGGGGGAAGGGGACCATCCGCAGGATGGTGAAGGGGGCGGTCACAGGCTCTGCCGTTCAAGGGTCCCGCTTCAGCAGTGCCAGCATCAGCTCGAGCTGGGTCAGCATGGGTGGCTGCCCCTTTGCCCCCGGTCTGCGGCTTTGACCTCGCGCCACTGCGCGATCATCTCATCGACCGGGTCCTGTTTTCGCCGGTCCCGAAG
>JAEYTN010000338.1 GCA_023433985.1 Pseudomonadota bacterium
TCAGCTCGTATTCCTCGCCGGGGTTGGCCACGGTTTCTTCCCCGTTGACCTTGAGAGCCGAGCCGCCGCGCTCGAGCTTCAGCTCGGTACCCTTGCGGGTGGTGATGGCGATGGTCCAGATCTCGCCGGACTCCTCGAGCCAGTTGAAGCCGGCGCTCAGTTTCGGCTGGTGCTTCTGGGCCGATTTGAAGGTGATCTCGACATCCACCGGAGTTTGCCGGTTGGCGGGGAATTTCAAGGTCGCCTTCTCTACGAAGACCGGGAACGGCATGATCTTGGTGAAGATCGACATGGCGTTGATGCCGGGGTCGCAGACGCCGAAGCCGCCCGGCTCCCACACCCACTCCTGGCCCGGATGCCACTTGCGGACGCTCTCGCGCCAGTCGATGCGGACCGATTCGACGCCTTCGTCCTTCAGGATGAGGCGGGCGGCATCGACGGCGGCATTGTAGCGGGAGTGCCAGGTCTGGAAGAGCACCGCGCCCTTCCTTTCGCCGTAGGCGACGAGATCCTCGAACTCGGTGATGGTCGGGGTGGGCGGCTTTTCGAGCAGCACGTGCTTGCCGGCGTCGATGGCCTCGCGGACGTAGGCGTGGCGGATGCCGGGCGGGGTGCAGATGGAGACGAGCTTCACCTCGGGCATGGCCTTGTAGAGTTCGGCCGGCGTGCGGAACACCGGCACGTCACGATGGCCCAGGCCGCGCGTGGAGACGCAGGCGGCAAGCTCGAAATCCGGACTCTTGTCGATCACCGGCAGGTGCTGGTCCTGCGCGATCTTGCCGATGCCGATGACGGCGATCTTCTGCTTGGCCATTGGTGACACCCTCTCCCGTTTGCGGGGCGCACTTAATGCGAAGGCGCGGAGGAAGGGAAGTGGGATGAATGGGGGAGAGGACACGTTGTGCCTGTGCCGCCCCCTCCACCGTCTTCGGTGGCCCCCTCCCCCGCTTCGCGGTGGAGGAACCCGGCGAGTTCAGCGGACGACGATGGCGCGGAAGTCGTTGACGTTGGTGCCAGTGGGGCCGGGGGCGAAGAGGTCGCCGAGGGTCTCGAAGGCGGTGTAGGCGTCGTTGTTGGCGAGGAGGGCGCGGGGGTCGAGCCCCTTGGCGCGCAGGCGGGCGGCAGTGGTGCCGTCGGCGAAGGCGCCGGCATTGGTGCCCATGCCGTCGATGCCGTCGGTATCGGCGGCCAGCGCGGTGATGCCGGCGACGCCCTCGATGGCGAGGGCGAAGCTCAGCAGGAACTCGCTGTTGCGGCCGCCCTTGCCGTTGCCGCGGATGGTGACCGTGGTCTCGCCGCCTGAGAGGACCAGCGCCGGCTTGCCGAAGGGGCGGTTGCGGGCGGCGATCTCGCGGGCCAGCGCAGCGTGGACGAGCCCCACATCGCGGGACTCGCCTTCCACCGCGTCGGAGAGGATGTGGGGGGTGAGGCCGTCGGTTTTCGCGGCAGAGGCGGCGGCTTCGAGCGAGAGCGTCGCCGAGGCAATGACGCGGACGGTGTTGTGGGCGAAGCGCGCATCGTCGGGCGCGGGCGGTGGGTTCAGGTCGGAGGCGAGGAGTTCGGCGGCGGCGGGCGGCAGGGCGAGGCGATAGAGCTCGGCGGCTTTGCGGGCGTCGACGCGGGTGGCGGCCATCGGTACGGTGGGCCCGGAGGCGACGAGGGCGGGATCGTCGCCGGGAATGTCGGAAACGATGAGGGTGGCGACGCGGGCCGGGGCGGCCACGGCGGCGAGGCGGCCGCCCTTCACCGCGCTCAGCTGGTTGCGGATGAGGTTCATCACGCCGATGGGCGCGCCCGAGGCGAGCAGCACCTCGTTGACCGCCTGCTCGTCCTCGAAGCTGAGGCCGGGGGCCGGCTGCGGCAGCAGGGCCGAACCGCCACCCGAAATGAGGGCCACCACGAGGTCGTCATGGCTGAGGCCGCTCAGCTTTTCGAGCAGGCGGCGGGCAGCGAAGTAGCCGGCCATGTCGGGTACGGGGTGGGCGGCCTCGACGATCTCGATCCGCTCGCAGGTCGCGCCGTAGCCGTAGCGGGTGACGACGAGGCTGTCGTCGATGGGCGCGTCCCAGGCCAGTTCGAAGGCGCGCGCCATCTGGGCCGAGGCCTTGCCGGCGCCGATCACGATCGTGCGGCCGCGCGGGCGCTCCGGCAGGTGCGACGCGACGACGCGCCCCGGCTGCGCCGCGGCAACGGCATGGTGGAAGTAGTTCTCGAGCAGGTCGCGGTCCATGTATCCCCCCGGCGGGCGCGAAGATGGCGGGCGAAGGCGCCGGAGGCAAGCGCTACGGTCGTCGGGTGGGCGACGCGTGACGCAAGGATCACACTCGACTGACAAAGTAGCGAGCGCCTCTGCTGAACGGCGGCTAAATGGCTATCTCACGCTGCATTCAACCCGACGCGGGTAGTTGCCGCTTCAACACAACAAAGACATATTGGGGCCGAGCCGGTGTGGACGCCCGGTTCAGGTCCGAGCAGGAACAAGAAAAACATGATCCGTTTCCGTCCGCTTGCCGGTGCAGTGCTGCTGAACTTGCTGCTTACACCCTCGGCTTTTGCCGACCGGGTGGAAGTGATTACTCCGGGGGGCAATGCCAGCCTGACGCCGCCCGGCAGCTCCAGCACCGGGCCACGCGACATCGATGTCGACGTCATTCCCAGGGAGCGGCCTGTCGCGAGCACCGGCACCAGCTATTCGCCCGCCGAGGTGGTGG
>JAEYTN010000347.1 GCA_023433985.1 Pseudomonadota bacterium
AGCCGACGACACCACTGCTCGACCAGATTGGCGCGCCAGCCGACCTGCGCACCCTTGATCGCGACCAGCTGCGCCAGGCAGCGGACGAACTGCGCCACGAGATGATCGACGCCGTGTCGGTCACCGGTGGCCACCTCGGCGCGGGCCTCGGCGTCGTCGAGCTGACCGTCGCGCTGCACGCCGTGTTCGACACCCCGCATGACCGCCTGATCTGGGATGTCGGCCACCAGGCCTACCCCCACAAGATCCTCACCGGCCGCCGCAGCCGCATCCGCACCCTGCGCCAGCGGGATGGCCTCTCCGGCTTCACCCGGCGCGCCGAGAGCGAGTACGCCCCCTTCGGCGCCGGCCACTCGTCGACCTCGATCTCCGCCGGGCTCGGCATGGCGGTGGCGTCGGAACTCACCGGCGTGAAGCGCAACGTCATCGCGGTGATCGGTGATGGCGCGATGTCCGCGGGCATGGCCTACGAGGCGATGAACAATGCGGGCGCCATGGATGCGCGCCTCGTCGTCATCCTCAACGACAACGACATGTCGATCGCGCCGCCCACCGGCGCCATGCGCTCTCACCTCGCCAAGCTGGTCTCCGGAAAGACCTATCTCGGCCTGCGCGACACCGCGAAATCCATCACCGAGCGCCTGCCCCGCATCGTCCACGAGACGGCGCGCAAGACCGAGGAGTTCGCCCGCTCCTTCTTCACCGGCGGCACGCTGTTCGAGGAACTGGGCTTCTTCTATGTGGGCCCCATCGACGGCCATAACCTCAACGACCTGCTCGACGTGCTTTCCAACGTGAAGCAGCACGAGGGCGGGCCGGTGCTGGTGCATGTGGTGACCAAGAAGGGCAAGGGCTACCTCCCGGCCGAGAACTCGGCAGACAAGTACCACGGTGTCAACAAGTTCAACGTCATCACCGGGGCGCAGGCCAAGCCGCAGTCGAATGCACCGAGCTATACCTCGGTGTTCGCACAGGCGCTGATCGCCGAAGCGAAGGCGGACGATCGCGTGGTGGCGGTGACGGCGGCAATGCCGAACGGCACCGGGCTCGACAAGTTCGCCGAGCTGTTCCCGACGCGGGTATACGATGTCGGCATCGCCGAGCAGCACGCGGTGACCTTCGCGGCGGGCATGGCGACCGAGGGCATGAAGCCGTTCGTCGCCATCTACTCGACCTTTCTGCAGCGCGCCTACGACCAGGTGATCCACGACGTGGCCGTGCAAGGGCTGCCGGTGCGCTTCGCCATCGACCGCGCCGGCTATGTCGGCGCCGACGGCCCGACGCACGCGGGCAACTACGACAACGCCTATCTCGGCGCCATTCCCGGCATGGTGGTGATGGCGGCGGGCGACGAGGCCGAACTCAAGCACATGGTGGCAACCGCTGCCGCCTATGACGAGGGGCCGATCGCCTTCCGCTATCCGCGCGGCGACGGGCTGGGCGTCGAGCTGCCGGAGCGCGGCTCGGTGCTCGAGATTGGCAAGGGCCGGGTGCTCCGCGATGGCAAGTCGGTGGCTCTGCTGAGCTTCGGCACGCGGCTGGGCGAAGTGATCGCGGCGGGCGAGAAGCTCATGGCCTTCGGGCTCAACCCGACGATTGCCGATGCGCGCTTCATGAAGCCGCTCGACGAAAAGCTGATCGCCCGGCTCGCGAGCGAGCATGAGGTGCTGATTACGGTGGAGGAAGGCGGGCTGGGCGGTTTCGGCTCGCATGTCGCGACGTTCCTCGCGCGGGCCGGACTGCTCGACGGCAAGGTGAAGTTCCGCCCGCTGCTGATCCCCGACACGTTCGTGGAGCAGGCGGCCGTGGGGGACATGTATGCCGCGGCGGGACTGGACCGTTCCGGCATCGTCGCGACGGTGCTCGCCACCATGGGCATCGAGGACGTGAAGGCGGCCGGGACCCCGCGGTAATTTGGCCACGGCGCGCGGTGCCGACCCTCATCCGGCTGCCGCCACCTTCTCCCGCAAGGGAGAAGGCGAACTGGGTACGGCAGCGCCCTTGGTCAGGGGAAACCGGAGCCACCGCTCCGACCGACAACTTTCACAACACCCCTCGCCGCCTTATCCCCAGCCCTCGCCGAGTCCACGCTCGCGCCGAATCGCGCTACCCAACTGCGCATGCAGGTTTCGATCGACATGGGGACGACTGGGGGCGGTAACGCCTCGCTCGACCTCGAGGAATTGCTGGCGACGCGTCTTCTGGTGCAAGGCAATTCCGGGTCGGGGAAGTCGCACCTGCTGCGCCGGCTGCTCGAGCAGAGCGCGCCCTGGGTACAGCAATGCGTGGTCGACCCGGAGGGCGATTTCGTCACGCTGGCCGACAAGTTCGGGCACCTGGTGGTCGAAGGCGACCGGCCCGAGACCGAGCTGACGCGCATCGCCGGTCGTATCCGGCAGCATCGGGTCAGCTGCGTGCTGAACCTCGAGGGGCTCGACGTCGAACAGCAGATGCGGGCGGCGGCGGCGTTCCTGGGCGGCATGTTCGATGCCGATCGCGACCATTGGTATCCAGTGCTGGTGGTGGTGGACGAGGCGCAGCTCTTTGCCCCTGCGGTCGCCGGCGAGGTGTCGGACGAAGCGCGAAAGCTGTCCCTCGGCGCCATGACCAACCTGATGTGCCGCGGCCGCAAGCGGGGGCTTGCGGGCGTGATCGCCACGCAGCGGCTGGCCAAGCTCGCCAAGAACGTGGCGGCCGAGGCCAGCAATTTCCTGATGGGCCGCACCTTCCTCGATATCGACATGGCCCGCGCAGCCGACCTGCTCGGCATGGAGCGGCGGCAGGCGGAGATGTTCCGCGACCTGAACCGCGGGCATTTCGTGGCGCTCGGGCCGGCCATGTCGCGCCGCCCGCTGCCCATCGTCATCGGCGCGGTGGAGACCTCGGCGCGGTCCACCAGTCCCAAGCTGATGCCGCTGCCCGAGGCCTCCCCCGACGCGAAGGAGCTGATCTTCGCCCGCGACCCCGAGGCGGAACGGATCGTACGTCCCCGCCCTGCCCCGCGCCCGGTGCCGACCCCGATGCCGGACCTCCTGGCGCAACTCGGCCGCCCGCCGCCGCCCAAGCCCTCCGAGCCGGAGATGGATGAGGCCGAGCGCAACGGGCTGATCGACGCGGCGCTGACC
>JAEYTN010000348.1 GCA_023433985.1 Pseudomonadota bacterium
ATACGCTGACGCGCGAGAAGCGGGTGTTCGTCCCGATCGATCCCGCGAACGTGCGCATGTATGTGTGCGGGCCGACCGTCTACGACTACGCCCATATCGGCAACGCCCGGCCGGTGATCGTCTTCGACCTGCTGTTCCGCCTGCTTCGCCAGCTCTATGGCGAGAGCCACGTCACCTATGTGCGCAACATCACGGACGTCGACGACAAGATCAACGCGCGGGCGGCGCGCGATTTTCCGGGGCTCGAGCTCAACGAGGCGATCCGGCGGGTTACGGAGACCACCGCCGCGCAGTACGCGAAGGACACCCGGGCGCTCGGCGCGCTCGAGCCGAACGTGCAGCCGCGGGCGACCGAAAACATCGCCGAAATGCAGGCGCTGATCGGCTCGCTGTTGCAGCGCGGGCATGCCTACAGCGCCGCGGGCGAGGTGTTGTTCGCCGTGGATTCGATGCCCGACTATGGGCAGTTGAGCGGCCGCAACCTCGAGGACAACGTGGCGGGTGCCCGCGTGGCCGTGGAGGCGCACAAGAAGAACCCGGCCGATTTCGTGCTCTGGAAACAGTCGAACGACCACGAGCCGGGTTGGGACTCGCCATGGGGCAGAGGGAGGCCGGGTTGGCACATCGAGTGCTCGGCGATGAGCGAGCGCTACCTCGGGCAGGTGTTCGACATCCATGCTGGCGGGCTCGACCTGATCTTCCCGCACCACGAGAACGAGATCGCCCAGTCGCGCTGCGCGCATGGCACGCACGCCATGGCCAACTACTGGCTGCACAACGGCTTCCTGCAGGTGGAAGGCCAGAAGATGTCGAAGAGCCTCGGCAACTTCATCACCATCCACGAGCTGCTCGAAACCGAGAAGTTCGGTGGCCGCAAATGGCCGGGCGAGGTGCTGCGGCTGGCCATGCTGATGACCCAGTACCGCGAGCCGATCGACTTTTCGGTGAAGCGGCTCGAGGAGGCCGAGAACAAGCTCCGCGACTGGCAGCGCGCCGCCGGCGAGGCGACCCGTGGCGCCCTGATGCCGCCCGCCGAGACCGTGGTAGAGGCCCTCGCCGACGACCTCAACTTCCACCGCGCCTCCGTCGCCATCGACGCCCTCGCCCGCGAAGCGCGCACCGAGCAGGTGGCGGCCGATACGCTCGGCGCGACGCTCGAGTTCCTCGGCTTTGAGCTGGATTCGCTGCTGCAGCCCGCCTCGCTTTCGGTGGATGCGACGGTGGACATCGAGGAAGCCGTCAACCGCCGCCTCCAGGCCCTAAACGCCCGGGACTTCGCGCAGGCCGACGCCATCCGTGCCGAATTGCTGACACAGGGTGTCCAACTCATGGACTACAAGGACGAGCAGGGCCAGCGGCAGACGAAGTGGGAGGTGAAGCGGTGAGTGCAGGGACGCCCGTCGCTGCCGCTCCGGTCGGGCAACCTGCGGTTGCCGAGGGGTCGCGTCAAGTACCGCCTAAGGCCGCCCGCCATGCGGTAAGGCCGGGTCTTCGTGCCTTTGCCCGTCGGCTCCGGACAACTTCCACCGACGAAGAGGCACTTCTGTGGGCCCTGCTGCGAAACCGCAGGTTTGCCGAATACAAGTTCCGCCGGCAGGTGCCCATCGGGCGGTATGTTGCTGATTTCGTCTGCCATTCCGCGAAGCTCGTGGTTGAGCTGGATGGCAGCCAGCATGTGGAGTCACAGCACGACTGGGAGCGCGACGCGGCAATAGCCCGGCATGGCTACCGCATCCTCCGCGTCTGGAACAACGAACTGGCACATGCGCGCGGCAGCGTGCTCGATGCCATCTGGTATGCCTTGCAGCCAAGCCCGGGAGGAGACCCATCATGAGTGCATTCGATCACGTCGCTATTTCCACCGCCGACTACCGCCGGTCGCTGGCTTTCTACGAGGCCGCGCTGGCGCCGCTGGGCATCAGGAACCTGATGAGGTTCGAGGGCGACGAAGGAAATACGTCCGGGCTCGGCTCGGACAATCCGATCCTCTGGATCGGCGATGGCGGCCAACTGACCGGCGGGCGCATGCACCTGGCCTTCGCGGCGCCCGACCGGGCGGCGGTAGATGCGTTCTATGCGGCGGCGATGGCGGCCGGTGGCACCGACAACGGTCCGCCGGGACTGCGGCCGCACTACCACGCCAACTACTATGCGGCCTTCGTCCACGATCCGGACGGGCACAATATCGAAGCGGTCTGCCATGCTCCCGAGTGACGGCGCCGTCAGCGGCGGCTGCCAGTGCGGCGCGGTGCGGTTTCGCGCCGCGCGGCTCGGCGGCTCGGGCATCTGCCATTGCCGCATGTGCCAGAAGGCGTTCGGCAACCTGTTCGCGCCGCTGGTGACCGGCTACGAGGTGAGCTGGACGCGCGGCGCCCCGAGCTGGTTCGCGAGCTCCGACATGGCGCGCCGCGGGTTCTGCGCAACCTGCGGCACACCGCTCGCCTATGATACCTTCGAGCCCGATGGCAGCATCGAGCTCGCCGTCGGCGCTCTCGACGACCCGGAGCTTGCGCCTCCTACCCGGCACAGCAATCCCCGCGACATGCTGAGCTACAGCCTGGGCCTGCACGAACTGCCGATGCGGCCCGAGGCAGTGCGGCCGCATGTCGAAGCCCGCAAGGGTGGGGCCGTAACCAGCCACCAGCACCCTGACCACGACACCGAGACATGGCCGTGACCGCGCTTCGCACCTACTACCCCGAGATCGAACCCTATGCCACCGGCCAGCTCGATGTCGGCGGCGGCCACTCGATCTACTGGGAGCGTGTCGGCACGCCCGGCGCCAAGCCGGCGGTGTTCCTCCATGGCGGGCCGGGCGGCGGCCTCAGCCCCAACCAGCGCCGCGTCTTCGATCCGGCGCGCTACGACGTGCTGCTCTTCGACCAGCGCGGTTGCGGCAGGTCGAAACCCTTCGCCGAGCTCGAGGGCAACACCACCTGGGACCTGGTGGCCGACATCGAGCGGCTGCGCGAGATGGTGGGCGTCGACAGATGGCAGGTGTTCGGTGGCTCCTGGGGCTCCACCCTGGCCCTCGCCTACGCCCAGACCCATCC
>JAEYTN010000365.1 GCA_023433985.1 Pseudomonadota bacterium
GGGCTGGCTCAGGGCGAACGATGCTGTTGCTATCGAGGACGACTATGACGGCGAATTCCGCTACGACCGCGCGCCGGTCGGGGCGCTGCAGGGGCTGGCGCCGGACCACGTGATCTACGCCGGCACGGTCAGCAAGACCCTGGCCCCGGCGCTACGGCTGGGTTGGATGGCGGTGCCGGCGAACCTGCTGCTGCCGCTCGAGGACGAGATGCAGATGGACTATGGCCGCAACCGCATCGACCAGTACGCGCTCGCGCATTTCCTTGCGAGCGGCGACTACGACCGACACCTGCGGCAGATGCGCGGCATCTATCGCGACCGGCGGGAGGCGCTGCTCGAAGCCATCGCAATGGAACTGCCGGAGGCGGAGGTCAGCGGCATCTCGGCAGGGCTGCATGCCACGGTGCGGCTCGGCCGCCGGCTGGACGAGGACGCCATCGTGGAGCGGGCCCGACGGCGGGACATGGGCCTCGCCTTCCTCAGCCGGCATTACCTGGGGCTGGCGCCCGAGGAGAGCACGCTGCTACTGAGCTATGCCAACATGCCCGAGACGGCCCTGCGCACGGCGCTTCGCACGCTGGTAACGATCATCGAGGGCTGATCAGTCCGCCATCGCGGGGGCGGCGCCGGGCTTGACGCCGGTGAGGGCGATATAGGCATCGGTGAGATTGTCCGTGCCGGCGGCGGCGATGAGCTCGGCGGGGGTACCGAGGCGGATGATCTGGCCGGCGACGATGAGCGCGATGCGGTCGGCGTCGGCGACCTCCTCGACGATGTGGGTGGCCCAGAGGATCGAGGTGTTGTGCTGCCGGCGGATGTCCTGCATGTGCTTGACCAAAAGGCGCCGGGTGACGGGATCGAGGCCGGTCGACGGCTCGTCCATCAGCATCAGGTCGGGCAGGTTCATGAGGGCGCGGGCGACTTCGGCGCGGCGCTGGTTGCCGCCCGAGAGGGTGCGGACCGGGCGCTTCAGGAGGTCGGTGATCTCGAGGAAGGCCGCGGCGCCACCGATCCGCTCCTTGAGGAGCTTGCCGTGGAGGCCGAACAGCGCGCCGTGGAACTTCAGGTTGCCCTCGACGGTCATGTCCAGGTCGATGGCGCGGGCCTGGAACATGACGCCGAGCCGCGACAGGATCGCCGAGGCCTTGTCGCGATAATTCATGCCGAACACGGTGACGGTGCCGCCATCGGGGGCGAAGAGGCCGGCGGCAAGCTGGAACAGCGTCGATTTGCCGGCGCCGTTGGGGCCGAGCAGGCCGACGATCTCGCCGGGGGCGATGGAGAGCGAGATGCCCTTCAGCGCCTGGGTCTTGCCGTAGTTCTTGACCACGTCTTTCAGTTCGAGGACGGCTTCGGACATTGTCAGGCACGCTCCAGCGCGGCGGCGGCGAGTTGGTTGGTGATGTGCTCGAGCTCGACCCGGGAACGGGCGCCGCGCCGGCTCTCGAAGCGGAAATCGGCGACGATGCGGGCGGGGCGGCCACTGAGCACCACGGCCCGGTCGGCGAGCATGGCCGCATCTTCGGGCAGGTGGGTGACGAGCACGGTGGTGGGCTGCGTGGCGTCCAGCAGGCCGGCGAGCACCGCCTCGACCTCGCGCACGAGCGACCGGTCGAGCGAGACGAAGGGCTCGTCGAGCAGCAGCAGACGGGAATTGACCGAGAAGGCGCGGGCGATGGCGACGCGGCGCTGCATGCCGCCCGAAAGCTGGTGCGGGAAGGAGTTCTCGTAGCCGGCGAGGCCGACGCGGCGGAGCATCTCGGCCGCTTCCTCGCGGGTCGTCTCCTGGCGGACCACCCGAACGTTGTCGAGGGCGGTGAGCCAGGGGAGGAGGCGCGCATCCTGGAACACGAATCCCGGAGGCGGGGCTTCGGCGGCGGGGACGCCGTCGACCGTGACGCGGCCGCTGAACAGGGTGTCGACGCCGCCGATCATGCGCAGCAGCGTGGACTTGCCGACGCCCGACGGGCCGACCAGCGCCAGCACCGAGGAGGGCGCGACGGTGAGCGAGAAGTCGCTGAGCAGTGGCGGCAGGAAATCGAAGCGCTTGCCTTCGATCTCGATGTTGAGTTGGGGGCCCATCAGCGGTCTCCGCGCCAGCGCAGCACGCGGCGCTCCAGCGGGCGGAGGATCAGGTACTCGAAGATGAAGACCACGCCGATGAAGGCGGTCGAGTAGCTGAGGATGCCCCTGATGTCGAAGAACTGGAAGAAGGTGGAGATGCGGAAGCCGACGCCGCCATCGGACCCCAGCACCTCGAACACCAGCACGATCTTCCAGATGAGGCTCAACCCGGTGCGCGCCGCCGCCATGACGAAGGGGGTGAGCTGCGGGGCGGAGATGTAGCGGAGACGGCGCCAGAAGCCGAAGCGGTAGGCGCGCGCGAGGTCGTCATAGTCGGGCGAGAAGCTGCGGACGCCCTCTCGAATGGTGGTGATGACGAGCGGCAGCTTGTTGAGCACCACGGCAAGGATGAGCGCGAACTCGGTCAGCCCCAGCCAGATGTAGAGCATGATGGCGACGACGATGGCGGGCAGGTTGAGCCCGATCATCACCCAGCTCGAGAACAACCGGTCGACGACCTGCGAGCGGCCGAAGGCAATGCCGATGGCGATGCCGAGCGCCATGGCGATGAAGAAGGCGATGAAGGCGCGGGTGAGGGTCTTGCCGAGATCGGCAATCAGCTTGCCCTCGGTCAGGTGTTCCCAGAGCTGGAACGCCACCGCTACCGGGGTGGGGAAGAGGCGCGCCGGAAAGACGGTGGCCAAGAGCTGCCAGACGCCGAGCAGCAGGATGAGGCTGATCAGTTCGAGCGGCAGCTGGCGCCGCTTGCGGCCATCCCCCGCGCCGGTCGACCCCAGGGTCCGGGGCGCGAGGGTTTCCGTTTCCGGCAGACGCTGATCTATTTGCGATAGCCCTTGTAGAAGGTGCCGGGCGTGATTTCGGTGATGTCGCCGACCACGTCCTTGCCGCCGAACTTGGCCATCAGCGCGAAGCTCTCCTCGGCCGGCTTCATGTTGGAGGCGGCATACTTGGTGACGATGCCCTGGCGGTAGTCCTCACGCAGCTGGGTGAAGAGGGCATCATCGCCATTGGTGTTCATCACGTCCTTGATCTGCTCCCAGACGGCGTCGTCCTCGAGCAGCGCCTTCTTGGTTTCGAACGAGGCGTCGAAGAAGGCCTTGAAGGCATCCTTCTTCTGGCGCGCATTGTCCTCGAAGAAGGCCCAGCCGAGGAGCGGCGGAGTGTCCGAGACACCGAGATCCTTCAGCATGTCCGCGACCGAGACCAGCTCGGTCTTGCCGGCGAGCTTGGCGCGGGAGTTCCAGTTCCACAGGTTGAGCGCCGCCTGGGCCTGGCCGGTGGTGATGAGCTCGTTCACTAGCGGCGGGGCGCCGAACTTGGCGTCGGCATCCTCGGTCAGGTTGCCGCCCGTCAGCTTGTTGTACTCGGCGGCGAGGATGACGTAGCTCTTGTCGACCGGCGAGCCGGAAACGGCGAGGGTCTTGCCCTTGAGGTCGGCGATCGAGGCGATGCCGGCGGCCGGGTCGACGATCAGGCCGCCCACGGTGAGCGAGTGCGGCACGAGGGCGACCATGTTGCCCTCCTTGCGCTGCAGCGCCACCCAGACGAAGTCGGACAGGATGATGTCGACTTCCTTGGCCTGGAG
>JAEYTN010000429.1 GCA_023433985.1 Pseudomonadota bacterium
CGTTGACGTAGGAGGCATCGGCAAGGATGACGTCGAGGTTGCCGGCGTTGAGGTCGGCCAGCGCCTGGTCGGCGGTCTCATAGGCCTTCACGGTGTTGTTCGAGCCGAAGGTCTCGCTCACGTAGCCGGCCTGGATGGTGGCGCCCTGCACACCGACCGACTTGCCGCTCAGGGCGTCGAAGTCGAGGGAGGTGCCCGAACGCACCATGTAGTAGGACGGATCGGGCGGCAGGTAGTTCTGGGTGAAGTCGATGGTCTGCTGGCGCTCTTCGGTGATCGACATGCCTGCCATGATCGCATCGTAGTTGCCTGCGATCAGGTTGGGGATGATGGAATCCCAGTCGTTGGTCTGCCAGGTGCATTCGAGCGCGGCGCGCTTGCACAGCTCGTTGCCTAGATCGATCTCGAAGCCGGCCGGCTTGCCGCTGTCGTCGATGAAGTTGTAGGGCGCGTAGGCGCCTTCAGTGGCAAGGCGGATGGCCTGCGCGTTGGCGGCAGTCGCGAAAAGGGTGAGGGCCGCTGCTGCTGCTGCAATGGCGAGTTTGTGCATGGTGGTCTCCTGCTGGCCGGCACAGGGCCTGGCTATCGCTCGTAAATTCGAGCGTTGAACTTATGGATTAGCGATTTTTACCGAGTGGTCAATAACGGCAGTAAGGCTGTCAGGCGGGCAGATCGCGGCGCGACAGCCAGAAGACTTCGCCTTCGGACTGCTCGGTATCGAGCCACGTGAAGGGCAGGGCGGGGTACTCGCTTTCAAGGATGTCCCGGCCGGTGCCGATCTCGCAGATGATGCCCCCTTCGGGCGTGAGGTGTCGAGCGGCGTCGGCGAGGATCCGGCGCACCAGGTCGAGGCCGTCCGTACCCCCCAGATGGGCCATCTGCGGCTCGCTCGCATACTCGGGCGGGAAGGCGGCGACTTCGGCGGCGGCGACGTAGGGCGGGTTGGTGACGATCAGGTCGTAGCGGGTGGCTTTCACGGGCTTGAACAGGTCGCCGCGGAACAGGCGGATGCGCTCTTCCATGCCGTGATCGGCGAGGTTGAGCTTCGCGACTTCCAGCGCATCGGCGCTCAGGTCCACCGCGTCGATCTCGGCGTTGGGCAGGCACATGGCGGCGACGATGGCGAGGGAGCCGGAGCCGGTGCAGAGGTCGAGCACGGAGCCGACCGCCTCGGGCTCGGGGATGAGGCCGAGCTGGCCGGGCCCGAGCGCGTCGCCGAGCAGGAGCTCGGCGATGAAGGAACGCGGCACGATCACCCGTTCGTCGACGCGGAAGGGGATGCCCTGGATGTAGGCCTTGCCGACGAGGTAGGGGGCAGGCTTGCGGGTAGTGACCCTGGCTTCGAGGAGGTGGACGACGTGGCGGCGCTCGTCGGGCAGGAGGCGGGCGTCGAGCCATGGGTTGATGTCATCGACCGGCAGGCGCAGCGCTTCGAGGATCAGGAAGGCGGCTTCGTCGAGCGCCGAGGTGGTGCCGTGGCCGTAGACGAGCTCGGCGGCGTTGAAGCGGGAGACGGCATAGCGCAACAGGTCGCGCACGGTCAGCAGGTCGTCGGCAGCACTCATTCGAATACTCGTCAGTCGATCAGGCGGCGTGGTCGGCGGCACGGAGGAACTGCCGGAGACGGGCGGACGCGGGGGCGCCGAAGACCTGGTCCGGCGCGCCTTCCTCCTCGATCTTTCCCAGATGCAGGAAGACGACCTTGTCGGCGATGGCGCGGGCGAGATCCATGTCGTGGGTGACGAGGATCATGGTGCGCCCTTCCTCGGCCAGCAGGCGGATGACACGAACCACCTCGCCTTCGAGCTCGGGGTCGAGGGCGGAGGTGGGCTCGTCGAACAGCATCACCTTGGGGTTGATGCAGAGTGCCCGGGCAATGGCGGCGCGCTGCTGCTGACCGCCGGAGAGCTGGCTGGGGTAGTTCCTCGCCTTGTCGGCGATGCCGACCTTGGCGAGCATCTCGAGCGCCTCGGCCTCGACCTCGGCGCGGTCGCGCTTCTGCACGTGGAGCGGCGCTTCCATGACGTTGCGCAGCACGGACATGTGGCTCCACAGGTTGAACGACTGGAAGACCATGCCGAGTTCGGAACGGATGCGGCGGATCTGGCTCTCGTCGGCGGGGTGCCGGTGCGGTGGCTTGCCGGCGATGCGGATTTCCTCGCCGGCGATGCGGACACTGCCCTGCTCGGGCACTTCCAGCATGTTGATGCAGCGCAGCAGGGTCGACTTGCCGGAGCCGGAGGAGCCGATCAGCGCCACGACTTCGCCTTCGCGGGCGGTGAGCGACACGCCCTTGAGCACTTCGAGCGGCCCGTAGGACTTGTGGAGGTTCTCGATTTCGACGACGGCGGCGGCGTTCTGCATGTCGGCCACCAATGCCGATCAGGTCCGGCCAAGGCAAGCAAATTGCGGAACCCCAGCCGTTGCTCGCCCGTTTCATAGGCAGATGCCCGCAGCGGCGGGCGAAACCAATCAGAGGAGATTTCCGATGAACTGGAACGAGATGGAAGGGAACTGGGAACAGTTCAAGGGCAAGGTCCAGACCCAGTGGGGCAAGCTGACCAACGACGACCTTTCTGTGATCAAGGGCCGCCGCAAGGAACTCGCCGGTAAGATCCAGGAACGCTACGGCAAGCTGCAGGAAGATGCCGAGCGCGAGGTGGACGACTGGTACCGCACGCTCAACTAACCGAACCTGGCCACAGGTTTGGCGAGGCGCTCCGCGACAGCGGGGCGCCTTTTCTTTTGCGCGAGCGGAGGCGCCCGCCGGCTTGTGTCTCGGGTTGGTGAAGGTGGGCGGGGACCGGCGAGGCTCACGCCTCAACGCGGGTAGTCCGCAATGTAAGCGAGACATTCGCCTCGCCGGTCACCGAGGTGGAGTTAGACGGGGATGCTGAGGGAACGGTCGTCCGGCCCTCCCGGCAGTCTGCCCGATGGTCCGGCA
>JAEYTN010000468.1 GCA_023433985.1 Pseudomonadota bacterium
GGCGATGGCACCGCGTCGAACGCGACCACGGAGGAGGCCCCCGCGACCGAGGCGGCCGCAACCACCGCCGAAGGCGTCCCGCCCAGCTTCACCGCCGAGCAGGCGGCGCGGGGCAAGGTCGCCTACGACGCCAACTGCGTCTCCTGCCACGGCCCGGACCTGGTGAGCGCCAACTACGGCCCGCCGCTCGCCGGCGCCTATTTCGACGGGAAGTGGCGCGGCCAGACGGTTGCGGCCCTCTATACCCACACCCACGACCGCATGCCGCCGTCGCGCCCCGCCAGCCTGCCCGACGAAACCTATGCCGACATGGTCAGCTACATCCTGTCGGTCAACCACGTGGAACCGGGCGAAACGGAGCTGCCGGCCGGCACCGCGGAACTGGAGCAGATGGTGATTCCGCCGGCGCCATGACGCCGGCGGGATAACTAGCCGAACACCACCGTCTTCCGCCCGTTCAGCATCACCCGGCTCTCGAGGTGCAGCTTTACGGCGCGGGCGAGCACGCGGCTCTCGATGTCGCGGCCCGCGGCGATCAGGTCGTCGGGGCTCATGGCGTGGGTCACCCGCGCCGTCTCCTGCTCGATGATCGGCCCCTCGTCGAGCTCCGGCGTCACGTAATGCGCCGTGGCGCCGATGATCTTCACGCCGCGCTCATGCGCCTGGTGATAGGGCTTGGCGCCCTTGAACGAGGGCAGGAACGAGTGGTGGATGTTGATGATCTGCCCGTAGAGCCGCGTCGCGAAGCGGTCCGACAGGATCTGCATGTAGCGCGCCAGCACCACGAGGTCGGCGCCCGTTTCCTTGAACAGCGCGATCACCTGGTCCTCCTGCGCCGCCTTGTTGGCCTTGTCGACCGGCAGCACGTGGTAGGCAATGCCCTCGTATTCGGCCGTCTTGCGGCTGTCCTCGTGGTTGGAGACGATCGCCACCACCTCGGCATCGAGCCAGCCGACCCGGATCTGGTAGAGCAGGTGAAGCAGCGCATGGTCGAACTTCGACACCATGACCAGAATCTTCTTCCTGCGCGCCTCGTCGACGAGCGCCGTCCGCATGCCGAACCGCTCGACCGCCGGCTTCAGGCTCCGCTCCACCGCGTCCCGATCCACCCCGTCCGGCGCCGTGAACGCCAGCCGCATGAAGAACTGCCCGGTTTCCTGGTCCCAGAACTGGTTGGATTCCGCGATGTTGCAACCGAGGCCCGCCAGTTCCGTCGTCACCGCCGCAACAATCCCCGGCCGATCGGCACAGGAGAGGGTGAAGATGAACTTGGCAGGCATCAGAGGCTCCCGAAAATGGTGCCGGGAGGTATTCACGCGGGCACGCGGGGGTCAAGGCCTTGCGCCGGAAAGGGTTACGGCGGGGCGCGGCTCGACGCCCCCACCACCACGCTTCGCGTGGTCCCCTCCCCGCTATCGCGGTGGAGGAGCACCGCAACGTCAGTGTCTACCGTTGTTCAGACCGCTGAGGCTGGGGTACTCCTCCACTGCGGCGCAGCCGCGGCGGAGGGGGACCGCGCATCGAAGATGCGTGGTGGAGGGGACGTCCGGAAAACGCCGCCCTACCCCAACATCCACTCATGCTCGGGCGCATTGTAGAACTTCCACGTCCGCTTCGGCCCGGCCATGACGTTCAGGTAGTAGACGTCGTACCCCGCCACCGCCGCCACCGGATGATATCCCTTCGGCACCAGCACCACGTCACCGTCCTCGATCAGCATTGTCTCGTCGAGCGACCGGTCATCGGTGAACACCCGCTGGAACCCGAACCCCTGCGGCTTCGAGAACCGGTGGTAATACGTCTCCTCGAGTAAACTCTGCCGCGGCAGGTCGTCCTCGTCGTGCCGGTGCGGTGGATAGGATGAGGTGTGCCCACCCGGCGTGATCACCTCCACCACCAGCAGAGAATCCGCCTCCTCCGTCTCCGGCAGGATGTTGGTCGGGTACCGCGTGTTCGTCCCCTTGCCGCGCGTCAGCCGCTCCGCCTGCTCGGGCCCGATCGCCCGTGGCGGCCGCGCCCCCCGCACGCCCGGCGCCGAGCACACCGCCACCTCGAGTGGCGTCAGCGCCTCGATATGCCACTCGGCCCCCGCCGGCGCGTAGACCGAATGCGGCGGCCCCTCGAACGGGCTCATCCGCTCGCCAACGAGAAAATCCTGCCCGTCCACCGTCACCCTGGCCCGGCCCGAGATCAGCACGATGCAGACCTCGCGCTCGTCGCCGCCACCCTTGGCCACGTCGCCGGCCTGGGGCAGCTTGTGCAGGTCGAAGCCGACATAGGTCCAGCCGGCGCTCTGGGGCGTAACGTGGTGGACGTGCCCCTGCGCCGCGGCGGGCCTAACTCTTAGGTTTGGCATCGTTCTTCGCCGTATCCTTGGCCAGCTCGTTGTCGAAATTGATGATGAACACCCACACGCCATAGGCGAGCGCCGCCAGCGTGATCCACTGCCACCACTGGTCGCGGCTGTAGAACCACTCGAACCCCGCCCACCCGGCGATGATGACCAGCAGCACCACGCGCCGCCACAGCGGCTTGAACCATTGCAGCGTCAGCGGACGCGGTTTCTCGGGGGTCTCGGTCATCGCCACGCTCCGTCAGCGGGTGGGGAAACCCTGCGTCTCCACCGTGTATCCGGCCGCGCTCATCACCCGCATCAGTTCCTTGTAGCCCACCTCGGCCATCCGCAAAGGGGGATTCTTCCGCGGGTCCTGCTCCGCTTCCACCACGAACCAGCCCTCGTAGCCGTGGTCGGCGAACCGCTGCACGATGGCCCCGAAATCGAGCGATCCGTCCCCCGGCACCGTGAACGCCCCGAGCGCCACCGCATCGAGGAAGCTCTGCCGGCTCCGGTCGAGCCCATCCACCACCGGGCGGCGAATGTCCTTCACATGCACGTGGTTGATGCGCTTGTGGTGGTTGTCGATGGCGCGCAGAACGTCGCCGCCCGCAAACGCCAGGTGCCCGGCATCGAGCAGCAGCGGAATGCCTTCGCCCGAATACCGCATGAAGGCATCGAGCTCCGGCTCCGTCTCCACCACTGCCGCCATGTGATGGTGATAGCTCAGCGGCATCCCCTGTTCGGCACACCACTCCCCAAACCTAGTCACCTTGGCCGCATAGGCCTTCATCTCGTCGTCGGACAGCTTCGGCTTGTTCGCCAGCGCGACCTCGCGCTTCCCCTGGATCGACCGCCCCACCTCGCCATAAACGATGCAGGGCGCATCCACCGCCTTGAACAGCTCGATCATGGGGAGGATGCGGTCCTTGTTGGCCGCCAGCTCCTCGTCGACCAGCGTGCCGGAAAACCAGCCGCCGCACAGCGTCACATCGGCCGCCCGCAGGATCGGCAGCATCACCGCCGGATCCTCGGGAAAGCGCCGCCCCATCTCCATGCCGGTGAACCCGGCCGAGCGCGACTGGCGCAGGCACTCCTCCAGCGACACGTCATCGCTCAGCTCCGGCAGGTCGTCGTTCCACCACGCAATGGGCGACATGCCCAGTCTGGCTTTCATCTATCGCTCTCCGCAGAGGGGCAGGTTCTCGACCCAACCACCAGCTGTCATCCCTGCGAAGGCAGGGATCCATTTTTCATCCCGCACCGGCTG
>JAEYTN010000573.1 GCA_023433985.1 Pseudomonadota bacterium
CTGACGTCTCTGGCAAAACGTTGCAGAGGATAGAGGTTAGCCGCCTCATGTCCACGGCGGGCCTGCTTGGCAAGGCCGGTTTCCCCATGAGAGTCGCCTCGCTTCAGCCCTTCACGCCACTCGAAACCACCGATCGGATGACATAGCGCTGCAGGAACAGGTAGGCGACGATCACCGGCAGGATCGCCATCACCGCCGTCGCCAGCGCCACGCCCACCTTGATGCCGCTCGACCGCCCCGCCAGCGCCAGCCCTTGCGTGACGGTGTAGAGGTTGCGGTCCGAGGTGACGAGCAGCGGCCACAGCACGTCGTTCCAGCGCCAGATGATGTTGAGGATGCCCAGCGTGGCGAGTGTCGGCGCGCAGAGCGGCAGCACGATCTGCCAGAAGATCCGGAACTCCGACGCCCCGTCGATCCGCGCCGCCTCGATCAGCTCGTCCGGGATCGAAGAAATCGCCTGCCGCATCAGGAACGTCCCGAAGCCACCGGCGAGGAACGGCAGGATCAGCGCCCAGTAGGTGTTGGTCAGCCCCAGCCCCGCCATCTGGTGGTAGAGCGGGATCATCCGCGTCTCGAACGGAATGAACAGCGTCGACAAGAAGACGATGAACAGCAGCGACTTGCCCGGGAACCGCCCCTTGGCGAAGGCGTAGCCGGCAATCGCCGAGAAGAACAGGTAGCCCGCGGTCGTCACCCCCACCACCAGCAGGCTGTTGAGGTAGTATTGCCCGATCGGCAGGCTCCCCGCCGCCACCTGGTAGTTGAACAGCGACGGGTCCGCCGGCCAGAAGCTTGGAATGCGCGGCATGCTCTGGTTCGCCTTGCGCGACAGCGAGGTGGTGAGCATCCAGATGAAGGGCAGCAGCATGATCAGCGCGCCCAGCGCCAGCACCGCCAGGCTGGCCAGCTGGCTCAACCAGTCGTGCGGCAGTCGGAAGCGGCGGGCCGGCCGGGCGGTCGAGGCGAGGGGGACCTGCTGCACCATGTCGGTCATCGCACTGCCCTGAACTCGCGCCCCAGGAAGGTCCAGAACGACACCGCCGTGACCCCGAGCACGATGATGAAGAACACCACCGCCGCGGCGGCCGCGAGCGACACGTCACCGCTCTCGAAGCCCTGCTGGAACATGAACATCACCACCGATTGCAGCGATCTGGCCGGCGCCCCGCCGAGCCCGCCCAGCGTCCACAGGTCGCCGAACCGCGCCAGCGCATCCACCGTGCCGGTCATGATCAGGAAGATGAAGGTCGGCCGCAGCGAGGGCAGGGTGATGTGCCACCAGGTCTGCAGCCCGTTCGCCCCATCGAGCGCTGCCGCATCGTAGATGTCGCGCGGGATCGTCTGCAGCCCGGCGAGAATGACGATGATGAAGTAGCCGAGCCCGGCCCAGACCGCCAGCAGGGTCGCCGCGGCGCGCGAGCCGGTGAGGTTGTGCCGCGGGTCGGCGAGCCAGAGCGGCGTCTCCGTGGCGCCCAGCGCCCGCAAGCCGCCGTTGAGCAGCCCCCAGTCGGGCTGGAACACGTAGTTGAACATCAGCGCCACCGCCACCGCCGAGGTCAGCTGCGGCAGGAAGTAGATCACCTTGAGCGGCGTCGCGCCCCGCTTCACCCGGTTGAGCAGCGAGGCGAGCGCCGCCGCCATCGGGATCACGATGCTAAGGAACGCCACGCCGAGCAGCACCGTGTTGCCGAGCGCGCCCCAAAACACCGAGTTGGTCAGCAGCGGCCCGTAATGCTCGAAGCCGGCGAACGTCTCGGCGTTGCCCATGCCGCGCGTGAAGAAGCTCTGCCGGAAGGTCTGCAGCGTCGGGTAGGCGATGAAGGTGAGGATCAGCAGCAGCGGCGGCAGCAGGAACGAGTACCACACCAGCGTGCCGCGGAACGCCCGACCGAAGCCGGTGTGGCGGGAGCCGAAGCCGGATCGCGAGGGGATCGACTTCGGCTCCATGGTGCTTACTGCGCCGTGCTCTGCTGGGCCAGCCAGTCGGCGGTTTCCTTCTGCGCCTGCTTGAGCGCCTCGGCCGGCGTCATGGTACCCGCCAGCGCCGCCTCGAGCGCGGCCTGCATCGACCAGCGCGGCTGCTGCGCCGCCCACGGGTAGACCGGCTCGGCCGTCAGCGGCTGGTTCAGGATCACGTCGCCGTCGATCAGCGCCCCGACCTGCGGCAAGGCCTCGGCGCCGTTCTCGGTCGTCGGTAGCCGCCCGTTGGCCTCGAAATAGTACTTGCCGGCTTCCGGCGCCCCGGCGAGCCACTTGAGCGCGGTCCACGCCGCCTCCTTGTTCTCGCAGGATTTCGCCATCGCGACCGGGGCCGTGGCGCTGAGCCCGCCAAGCCCGTCGGCACCCTTGAGGTTGAAGGACGTCCGATAGCGCTCCGCCACCTTCGGATCGGCGATGAACGGGATCAGGAAATAGCCGCCTTCGCCCTCCGGGATGATGCCGACCACGTTCTCGTCGGCGAGGAAGCCCTGCGGCATGCCTTCCGCCGCCAGCGCACCGGCGGGCGCGTACTTGGACATCTTCACCATCCACTCGAGCGCTTCGAGCATCTTGGGCGTGTCCCAGTTTACGGTCATCACGCCCTTGTCGTCGACACCGCCCATTCGGCACCGATCGCATGCGCGATGGCCATCAGCTGCCACACCGCATACTTGCCCTGGTACCAGTAGCCGTAATTCTGCTCGCCCGTTACCGGGTTGATGCCGGTGAGCTTGGGGGCCTTCTCTTCGATCTCGGCGAGGGTCGGGGTCTTGCTCAGCGGCTCCACCCCCCAGTCGGCGAACAGCTTGGCATCCCAGTGGATGACACGCTCGCCGGTGTTGTACGGGATGTAGAACAGGCTCTTCGGGCTCTCCGGCCCCCACGACCGGGCGGTATCGAGCTGCGCCCCCCACACGTTCTTGAAGTCCGGGTCCTTGGCGATCATGTCGTCGAGGTTCACCAGCATCCCGCGGCGGCCATAGGCGGGCGCGGCCGGCATGTCGTAGAGGCACGCCTCGTTGGCGGTGATCATCGCCTCGGTCTTGGCCGAGTACGAGGTGGCGCCTTCTCCCCACGGGATCGAGATGATCTGCAGGTCGATCGTCGGGTTGGCGGCGTTGAACGCGTCGCGCAGGTGCTGGATGCCGGGCACCGTGTTGCCGGTGACGGCATCGACGCTGTCGGCGTCGGGATAGCCCACCATCAGCAGTTTGACGACGGCCTTGTCCTGTGCTGCGGCGGGCGCGGCGAGGGGCAGGGCGACGAGGGCGGTAGTCAGCAGAAGGGCCGTGGAGAGCAGAGTTCGCATGGTGTCCCCCGAAGGTTGCGAATTCGCGTGCTGTGTGACGTCTCGGGTCTAGTCCTGTGCTATGAACATATGATGACTTATGACTACGTGCTGTCAAGCGGCTTCGCGTCGATGCACCGTAGGAAGAGGAAAAACCCATGCGGATCGGGCTTGTCGGCATCGAGAGCGACCACGCCGAAGACGCGCTGCGCCTCTTCAACCGGCAGAGTCTCTGGCCCGGATTCGAGGTCGCCGCCCTCTGGGCCGCCGCGCGCGATACCGATCGCGCCGGGCGCCTCGCCAGCGAGTATGGCGTGGACCGGTTCGCGTCCGAGCCGGCCGCTTTGGTGGACCAGGTGGATGCCGTCATCGTCGGCGCCCGCGACGGCCGCCTCCACGCCGGGCACGCCCTGCCTTACCTGCGGCGCGGCCTGCCGGTTTTCGTCGACAAGCCACTGGCGCTCTCCGTCTCCGACGCCGAGGCCATGCTCGATGCGGCCGGGTCGCACGGCGCCTTGCTGCTGTCCGGCAGCGCGCTTCGCTGGCAGGTCGATACCGAGGCGCTGAAGGCGGAGGCCACCGCGCTCGGGAGGCTCACCAAGGTCACCGCTACCGGCACCTTCTACCCCGACAGCCCGTATGGCGGGCCGGCCTTCTATGCCGTGCATGCCGTCGAACTGGCGCTGGAGTTCGCGGGGCAGGGCATCGCCGATATCGCCGTTTCCGAAGCAACTTCCGCAGCAATGACGGTCACCGGCCTCGGCCGCCTCGCGCCGGTGGAAATCCGCCTGGTCCGCCCTGCCGAGGGCGAGCCGAGCCGCTTCGAGGTCCGGCTCGAAGGCCTGCACGGCACCGCCGGCCGACGCATGCAGCAGCGAGCGCAGGATCGCCTCGTTGGCATAGCCCTGCCACACGACATTTACCGCCGCCATCGTCACGTCCACCGGCCGCCCCGCCTGCACTGCCCGCGCAATGTCGACCAGCACGCCGTAGCGCATCTCCACCGCGTAGTTGAGCCGGATCAGCGCCAGCCTCGTGCCGTGCAACCGGGCGAAATGGCTGAACACCCGTTCGCGCCCAAGGCAGCTCATCGCATACTCGCCCACCGGCGCCGGCGGCACGCTTTCATCCGGCCCGCCGGAGCTGACCGGCGTGAACGGATAGACGTTGCCGGTCGAAAGCGCCACGATCCGGCTACTCCGATACCGCTCCGCCACGCGCCCCGGCAGGTAGGCGTTCGTGTACCAGGTCCCGGCCTCGTTGCCGGTCGAGCCGAACTTCGCGCCGACGAGGAAGATGACATTCGCCGCCTCCGGCAGCCGCGCCAGCGCCGCGTCGTCAGTGATGTCCGCCGCGATCACCTCGGCCCCCGCGCCGCGCAACTCCTCCGCCAGCGTCCCCTTGCCGAACCGCGACACCACCGTCACCCGCTTGCCGCCGGCGGCCCGCAGCGCCAGCCGCGCAAGGCTCGGCCCCAGCTTGCCGCCCGCCCCGAGGATCAAGAGGTCTCCCTCGACCCGGACGAGGTCGGCGATCAGTGCCGGACTGGGCGTCGACAACCGGTCCTCGAGCTCCTCGACGCTACGCATCCTTGCCCCTCAAATCATATGATGACTTACAACTACCCGCGCTCCGGCAACTCGTCAACGCCCCAGCGCCGCCGCGATGACCCGCACGTCGTCGCCCATGACCCCCGCCGCCCCCGATGCCACCGCCTGCGCCACCTCTGCCGCCGTCGTCGGCGGCCAGGCCCAGACCTCGACCCCCGCCGCCTGCACCTCCGCCACCACCTCCGGCACCAGGTCCGCGAAGTGATGCTGGATCACCGGCGCGCCAACCGCTCGCGCCTGCGCCAACAGCTCCCCCGCCGTCGAAGGCCCGCGCTCCGGCAACCGGTCCGGCGCGGTCCGCAATCCCGGTATTCGCGCCGCCGCCTCCCCCAGCGCCCCGTGCTCGAACGACGCGACAGCATCGCGCTCGAGCCGCCCCCGCCGCTTCAACTCCTCGCCGATCCGCAGCGCCACCACCAGGTGATCCGCGCTCGTTGCGCCCTTGGCCTCGAGGCAGAGCGCAATGCCCGCCTCGTCCGCCAGCGCGAACAGCTCGTCGAGCCGCGGCACCCGCTCCCCGGCAAAGCGCGCGTCGAACCAACTGCCCGCATCGAGCGTGGCGATCTCGGCCCAGTCCAGTTCCGCCACCCGTCCCCGTCCCGACGTCGTCCGCTCGAGCGTCAGGTCGTGCATCATCACCAGCACGCCGTCCCGGCTGAGCTGCACGTCGGCCTCGATCATTTCCGCCCCGAGCTCCACCGCCAGCCGATAGGCGGCAATGGTCTGCTCCGGCGCCTCGGTCTTGTGTCCCCGATGCGCGATCACTCGCTGCCGCATGCCACCCTCCGATAGATAAGTCGTCATACGATAGGCTCGAGGTCGTGACCAGTCGTCCGCGCCTGCGCCATCCGAAAATGCACGATCGATAAAATTGTACGGAATTCCGGCACGGACCGGCAAAACCATCCTGCCATGCTCCCCGCAGTGCCAGAAGGGCACTTTATGGGGGCAGAAATGACTATCGATCTCAAGAAGCTGAGCTTCGCTCTCGCTGCCGTGCTGGCGCTCGACGCCACGGTGGCGCCGTCCGTGCTGGCAGCAGGCAAGAATGCGCCTCTGGGCTACCAGCTCCTGTGCCTGAAGAACCCGAACGCCTTGGAGTGCAAGGGCGGCGGCAAGGCGCAGATCTCGATCACCACCGACGTCATGGCGACGCTGAAACGCGTCAACTCGCAGGTCAACCGCTCGATCAAGCCGAAATACGATACCAGCGGCGTCGACGTGTGGACTGCCAACGCCTCGGCCGGCGACTGCGAGGACTATGTCCTCACCAAGCGCCGCGCCCTGGTCAAGGCCGGCATCCCGGCGAGTTCGCTGCGCATCGCCTACGTCAAGACCCGCAAGGGCGAGGATCACGCCATCCTGGTCATCAAGACCAACGGCAAGGACCTGGTGCTGGACAACCTCACCGCCACCATCAAGCCGCTGAGCCAGACCGGCTACCGCGTCGTCTCGATGTCCGGCGCCAATCCGCGCCGGTGGAGCTGAGCCTCCCGCTCAGGTCTGCGTGCCACCCGTCAGCTTCGCCGCCACCTCCTCGAGGATGGCGGCGTGAGCGTTGAACACGCTGAACCCCTCGGGAATCTCGGCATAGCCTTCGGTCAGCGCCCGGATGCGTTCGGCTTCCTGCATGATGGCGAGCACGTCGCCGTCATTGGCGACCGCCTCGGGCAGCTCGCGCTGCAGCGCCTCGAGCCGCACCAGCGTGTCGTTGGCGTAGACCATCTCCGCCTTGTCGTCGGGGAAGGCCGCGCCGCCGACCTGGATCACGTAGCTGAGCGACACGAGGTAGTAGCTCGCCTCCGCCAGCAATTGCCGGTCGAGGTCGGCCGCTGCGGCAGGGGAGGGGGATGCCTTGCCCCAGCGGAGCGCCTCGAGCTCCAGCCGATCCTTCAGCTCGTCGCGCCCGACCACGTCGAATGTGGCGCGGATCATCTCGAGGGTCAGGTAGCGCGACAGCGCCGCCTCTAGCTTTTCGCTTGGCAGGTTGGCGTGCAGCGACGACGGCTGAGCGGCAAGATCAGCGGCTTGCGCAGTCGCCGGCATGGCCAGCAGTGCGGCGGTCAACACAGACAACATGAAATTCGGCATCGAGTGGTCCCCGTCTCACTGTGCTGCGAGCAATACGCCAATGATGTGGCCGCCGCTGTGACTACCTTTGGATAAGGATAATGGCGGCAGGCTACCCGCCGGCATCCTTGATGAAACGCTCGCGCTGCTCTTCCGGAGCAAACTCCGGCGCCCGGCCGGCCCGCTGGCGCCAGAGGTGGCCGAGCACGATCGGCGGCGCCGGCGGCAGTCGCTTTCGCTTGCTGCCGGCTCCTCGGGCCGCCCACTGCAACAGCCTGTCGACTAAGCGAGACATGTCCGAATCCCCAGCCTGAAGCTCATTCCGGTGGGCCTCGTCGGTCAATCCAACCATGTCCTGAGGGTCTAGCTGCCATGCGAATACTGCAATCGGCTCGCCCCTTCGCCCCGGGGCGGACAGATTGGTTTCCGTTGCAAACAAACCAAAACTCAAGCCGGGGGCGCGTCTTGGGCCGGCATTCGATGTTTTTTACCCGTCGATCGAAGTCTTGCGCCAAATCACGACTCCAATTGTACATTTACCAATTGCAGAGCTTGGGTTGACGACTACCACGGCTGAAACTATGGTTCCGCCAGTAGTTTACGGAGAGCTGGGATATGCACAGGATTGCCATAACGGTGCTGACCGCCGCCATGCTGAGCGCCACTCCAGTGGCCGTCTATGCACAGGGGGCGGGGGAAGTTGCTCCTCCGATCACCTTGCCTCAGGTGACTGCACAGCAGGTCATTGCCGCCTGCGCCACCGAGGGTGCGAGCGAGGCAAACTGCGAGGCGACCATCGCCGCCTACTTCGCCTATCTCCAGGCCGCCGGGGTGACCGGCGCTGCCCTCGAGCAGGCGATTGCCGACTTGGTCGTGGCGCTGGCCGAGACGCCGAACCCGTCGCCTGCGCTGCGGGCCGTGATCGTCGCCGCCATCGAGGACATCGGCAACAACTACGCAACCGGTGAGCAGGCTGTCGCCATCCTCGCGATCGCGGAGACCGTCGCGACCGAGGACGTGGAGACCGGCACCATCATCGTCCCGGTGCCGTCCAGCCCCGCCTGATCCGAGCCGGGGGCGTGAGTTCGCACTCGCCCCCGCTTCACGCGATGGGTCGTATGCTGGAACTGACCGAGTGGCTGGGCGAAACCGTACTGCAATTGTCATCGCCATTGCCGGCTCGGTTCTTGCAGCCGTTGGCCTCACGCAGAGCTTCGGCGAAATAACGCCCTACTTCACCGCTGGCATTGGCGTGCAGCAGCGTTTCGGCGCTGTTGTCGCCGGTGGCTACGAGCCCGGCGATTCCCGCTGGTCCAAGGACCTCTTCCTCACCGATTGCCTCGATGTGCCGCGCGGCATCTTCGCGCTGGCGCAGCCACCCGCCCGCCGCCTCGAGTTTGCGCAGAGCTGCCGCATCGTGTCCCGCATGGTCGTTGCCGCCATGCCGACCTACTCGACCGCCTGGCTGGTCGTCGCCAGCAGCTCTCTCGCCCTCGATGACGCCGCCGGCTTCCGGTCGGGGCTGGTCGAATCTGCCCGCACCGGCGCCAACGTGCACTGGCTCGCCGAGCGCCGCAGCGCGCTGGCGGCAGCCCATCTCGACCTGCTCGACGATGCCGGCCGCGCCGCCTACCGCCAGGATCTTGCCGCGCTGACCGGCAGCAATGTCGGTCTCGATGTTCTCGCTGCACGCTATGTCGGCAATGCGGCGCAGCGCGAAACCATCACCGAGATCGTCGAGACGGCCCCCGATGCCCGGCAACGCGCCTTCGTCGATCGCGTTCGCAGGCTTTCGTCCGGGAGCGCCCGATGAGCGTCGAACTCGAACGTGGCCCGGTCTTCCCCGCCCGTCCCGATATCGCGAGCCGCGGCCGCGAGCTGCATCGCAGCGCCCCTGTCGCTCCGGTCGTCAACAGCGCCCCCCACAAGCTCAACTCCGTCTTCGGCGTGTTGCTCGTCGCGGTGGTGGCAATCGCGCCGCTCCCGCTGGCCAGCAATCGCCCCGCATTTTGGACCCTGTGGGCCATCGCAATAGGGGCGTTCGCTGCAATCTACGGTATCGCGTTGCTCTGGCTCCGCGCCCCGGCTCGCCGCTCGATGATGACCTACTGGCCCGAGGCCATCCTCTTCATCGCGGTCCTCGCCTGGCTCAGCTTCCAGATGTTGCCGATCGGCCAATGGCTGCCGGCCGCGCTCACCCATGTGCCGGTGCTCGATATCGCGGCCAACAGCATCAGTCTCGATCCGGGCAGCACGCGGCTTACACTGCTCAACTTCGCTACCTACGGCCTGCTGTTCCTGCTTTTCGCTCAGGTCGCAGCCAATCGCCGTCGCGCCCGCTCCATGCTGCTGGCTCTGTTCTTCGTCATCGCCGCTTTCGCCGTCTATGGCCTCGTCAGCCTCGTGCAACTGGGCGATACGCTGCTCGGCTTCGAAAAGCTCTACTACAACGGCAACGCCACCGGCACCTTCATCAACCGCAACTCCTTCGCGACCTTCCTCGCCGCCGGCCTCGCCATCGGCGTGCCGTTGCTGGTCGAGAGCGTTGGGCAGTTGCGTGGCATCGGCCAGGTGGGCCGCTGGCTCCGCCTGGCTCTCGTGCTTCTGGGGCTGCTCTTCATTGCCGCGACGCTGTTCGCTACCAGCTCACGCATGGGCGCCATCGCCGGCTTCGTCGGCGCACTGATCGGCCTTGGCCTGTCGCTGCAGCGGGTGGAAGGGCAGGGGCGCCTCTGGCTCGGTCTCGGGGCCGTCGTCGCCGTCATCGCCGTTGCCGCGCTCTACGGCGTCGGTACGCTCGAGCGGCTCATGCTCAGCGATGACGAAACGGGCCGCGTCGAACTCTACCGCCAGGTGTGGGATGCCATCTGGCAGCGGCCCTGGGCCGGCTATGGCGGCGGCAGCTTCGCCACCGTGTTCCCCATGTTTCAGCACGCGCCGCTCCCCGGCGATACGCTGTGGGACAAGGCGCACTCCACCTACCTGGCTCTCTGGTTCGAGCTCGGCCTCGTCGCCGGCACGTTTCCCATGCTGGTCGTGGCCGGTTTGCTCTTTCGGGCGGTACGCGGCTTGTGGGATGCTTCCTCGCGGGTGATCTCGGCCGCCGCCATCGCGGTGACCGTGGTCTTTGCCCTCCATTCCCTGGTCGATTTCAGTGCCGAGATCATGGCCGACGCGTTCCTCTTCACTGCGATCCTCGCGCTCGGCGCCGCCGGCGGCCGCACCGGAGAGCACTGACTTGGCG
>JAEYTN010000591.1 GCA_023433985.1 Pseudomonadota bacterium
GCACTGTTCCACATCAGCCAGGGCGACGAGCAGGCGGTGTTCGACGCCTATGACAACCACGTGTGGGGCGTGGAGCCCGACTACTCGCAGGACCAGATCAACGCGGTGTCGCTGCTGGCGCGGATGGAAGTGGCCGGCATGGATGTCGGCGACCGTTGGCGGGACGTAGCGAGCCACATGCGGGGCAGGGCGCGCGACACGATCCAGCCGTTCCTGACGCTGCAGTACCTCTATGGGCTGGCGCGGGCCGAGCGGGCCGAGGCCGACGAGCTGATGCGGGCGGTGGAGGAGAAGGCGGCGAGCTCGACGGCGTTCGACCGAGTGGTGTGGCAGGAAGTGGCGCTACCGGCGGCGCGCGGGGTGCTGGCGCATGCGCGTCGGGACTACGCGGCGGCGGCGAAGTGGCTGACGGTGGCCAACCCGCGGATGACCGAGATCGGGGGATCCCATGCGCAGCGCGACCTGTTCGGCCAGCTATTGCTCGATGCGCACCTGAAGCTCGGCAACTGGGCGGTGGCGCAACAAATGCTCGAGATGCGGCGGACGTGGGACCCCGACGGCGTGCCGCTGAACCAGGCGCTGGCGCTCGTCGCCACGAAGATGAACGCTGCCTGAACGGATTCTGAACGAGAAAGGAGCCCGGATGCGAACCGGACCGCGGAACCTGATTACCGACGTCGAGGGCCTGCGCGTCGGCAATGCCGAGGATCATGGCATCAAGACCGGCACCACGGTGCTGGTGGCGGACGCGCCGTTCCGCGCTTCGGTAGACGTGATGGGCGGCTCGCCCGGCTCGCGGGAAACGGAGCTGCTGGCGCCCGACAAGGTGGTCGAGGCGGTGGATGCGCTGGTGCTCTCGGGAGGCTCGGCGTTCGGGCTCGATGCTGCATCGGGAGTTTCGGACGGCCTCCGGAAGATGGGACGCGGGTTCAAGGTCGAGACGGCGACGATACCGATCGTGCCGGCGGCCATTATCTTCGACCTGCTCAACAAGGGGGATAAAGGCTGGGACGAGAACCCCTACCGGGCGCTCGGGCGGCGTGCGCTGGAGAGTGCCGGTGACGAGTTCGGACTCGGGACGGTGGGCGCGGGCGTCGGGGCGCTGACGGCGAACCTCAAGGGCGGGCTGGGCTCGGCCTCGCTGGTGATCGCCGGGGGTTACACCGTGGGCGCTCTGGTGATCGCCAATCCCACGGGGTCTGTGACGGTGGGCGACAGCCGGCACTTCTGGGCGGCGGCGTTCGAGGCGGATGGCGAATTCGGTGGGGTGGGGCCGTATCCGGGGCCGGTATCGTTCGAGCAGACGGCACGTTCGAAGCGCGACTGGGTGAATCCGATCGCCAACACCACCATCGCGATCGTGGCGACGGACGCGGACCTCAGCAAGGCGCAGCTCAAGCGCATGGCGGTGGCGGCGCAGGATGGCATTGCCCGTGGCGCCAGCCCGGCGCACAGCCAGGTGGATGGCGACCTGGTGTTCTCGGTTTCGACGGCCAAGCGGCCGGTAGCGACGCCGGTGTTGAACGTGCTGCAGATTGGGCACGCGGCGGCGGTGTGCCTGAGCCGGGCTATGGCGCGGGCGGTGTATCACGCGACGCCGGCGACGGGGGACGTGGTGCCGACCTGGCGGGAGAAGTGGGGCGGGTAGTTAGGCCCCTCATCCACCTGCGCTAGGTCGCTTCGCTCCCAAGGGCGTTCGCCCCCTTCGCCTTGACGGTGTAGCAGAAGTCGCAGCAGCCATCGCCGTTCATGCAGGTCCTGGTGCGGTCGAGCTTCAGGCCGAGCTGGTCGGCCATGGCGAAGTCGGAGTTGCAGATGAGGAGTTCGCCGAGGTCGCTGGCGCCGATCTGTTCCATGAACGCGGCATAGTCGCAGTGGTTGACCTGGTTGCGGAGCACGGTGTCGGTCTGCTCGAGGGTTTCGAACTCGTAGCGGATGCCCTGGCCGAAGCCGGCAAACTCGGCGGCAAGCGTCGGAATGTCGAGCAGCGAGCCGCGGGCGCCGACGATCTCGCGGTTTGCCTTGTCGAGAGCTTCGCGGACGAGCTTGTGCGCCTCGGCCCTGCCGAGCGCCGCTTCCATGGCGCGGACCAGCGGGATCTGGGCCTGCACCTGCGTGGTGATGCGCTCGAACGGCGTCATGGGTCTCCCTCCGGTTTTGTGCCATGATGCCAGCAGGCCGGCCGGGAGAAAAGCCGCAAGGCACGAGGCTGGCCTCAACAGAGGAGGAAGCCATGTTCAAGGACCGTGCCGCCATGGGGATGATCCCCGTGCATGACGTCGAACGCGCTACTGCCTGGTATCGGGACAAACTCGGGCTGGAACCGGCCGAGCGCAACGACGAGGGCGTGATCTACCGGCTCAACGGCGCGACGATGTTTCTCTACCCCTCCGGCTTCGCCGGGACGAACCGCGCGACCATGCTGACCTTCGACTCGCCCGACCTCGCCGCCGACATGTCGGCACTGCGGGCCAAGGGCGTGCAGTTCCTCGACTACGACTTTCCCGGCTTCAAGACCGAGAACGGGGTCGCGAGCATGGGCGGGATGAAGACCGCCTGGTGCAACGATTCCGAAGGCAACATCTTGGCGCTCAACCAGGCGATGTAGCGCCCGGCGGCAGGCTCACCGCGTGCAGCGGAGGATGGTCTGCCGCTTGCCCTCGCCGACCACGACATTGACGCCCTCGCCACTCGGGGCAAAGACCGGCGTGAGGGTCAGCTGGTCTTTACCGCAGGCGGTGGAGAACCCGTCCTTGCTGGGCGTGAGGC
>JAEYTN010000038.1 GCA_023433985.1 Pseudomonadota bacterium
GTCGTCGGCGCCGTGAAGCAACGGCCCCGATATGGCGGCCTCATCCGGAAGTTGAAAGGAAACCGGGGGTAACAACCGCGTAACGCGGCTTGCGTTTAACATGTAAATCGCTGACCCTTGGCGGGCAGAGGGGGAAGGAAACGACGTGGCCGAAACGGCAGAGCCCGAGACGCTGGTGGAAGCCGCGCTCGAGCAGCTCCTCAGCTGGCCGGGCCTGTCCCGCTCGCCGCAGCTCGCCCGGTTCCTCGACTATATCGTCCGCGCCAGGTTGCGCGGCGACGAGGGGTCGATCAAGGCCTATGCCATCGCCGTCGACGTGTTCGGCCGCCCGCAAAGCTTCGACCCGCAGGCCGATCCGATCGTCCGCGTACAAGCCCGGCGTCTCCGGGCCGCGCTCGATGAATACTATGCCGGCGAGGGGGCCGGCGACCCGGTCAGGATCCACCTGCCGGTGGGCCGCTACGTGCCCGAGTTCCAGTTCCGCGGCGAGGCTCCGGCCGGGGTCGTCCCGCCGGAACCTGTCCGCGAGTCGCCGCCCAGGCCGGAGGTCAGGCTGGCGCGGCCCACCCGCGCGGGGCTGAGCGAGTGGATGCTCTACGTTATCGTGTTGTTTATCGGCGCGGGCATCATCGTGGCTCTGGTGCAGGTGCTGATGCCGCGGCCCACCCGAATCGAGGTGCCGGGGCCGCCGACGGTGGGCATCGCCGAGTTTACCGCCATCGCATCGGCGGACTGGGAGGGGCAGGCGGCACGCAGCATCGCCGGTCTCGCGATTGAACTCGTCACCGACCTGCAGCTTTTCGACGACATCCTGCCCGACTACGTCCAGCCCGACTCGCGCGACGAGGATGGGCCCGACTACCAGCTCACCGGCATCGCCCGGCAGGAAAGCGGGCAGGTGCGGGTTACGGCCAGCCTCAGGCGCAGCGACTCCGATGCCGCGCTCTGGACCTTCACCCAGTCGGTGGACGCCGACGAACTCGATACCAGCATCGACGAGCTGTCGCGGGCGTTTGCCGAGCAGCTCGGCTCGCATCGCGGCCCCCTGTTCGCCGAAGCCAACAAGTGGCTCGACGAGCATCCCAACATTTCGGGCAACGAGACGGTGTTCCTCTGCGGCTTGTTGTTCACCCGCTATCGGGACAACCGCGACCTCGACGAGGAGGCTCGCGCGCGCGACTGCGCGTCGGCGGTCCTGGCGCGTGGCGAAGACCCCCTGGCCCTTGCCATCCGGGCAGGCCTTCTCCTCGATGACACCGTGGCGACGCAGCCGCTCGCCTTCGATCCAGAACCGCTGGCCGAAACGGGCCGGCTGCTCGGTCAGGCGTTGAAGCTCGATGCCACCTCCAGCACCATCTGGCGCGAGCAGGCGCGCTACCTCAATCGCCTCGGCCGGGTCGGCGAATCGGAGGCGGCCTATGCCTCGGCGCTGCAACTCAACCCCGCCAATCTCGACGCTCGGGCCGGCTACGGCCGGATGCTTTCGGGGCGGGGCAACTCGCCCCACGGCAAGGCGCTGGCGTCCGAGGCGCTGCAGCGCGCTTTGCTGCCGCCGCACTGGTATTACGCCGCGCCGGCGATGAACGCCCTGCGCGACAATGACGACGCGTCGGCGATCACCTATGCCGACCGGCTCGCCTCCGGCGATCCGGAACTCGCCGCTCTCATCGCCACGGTCGCGGCCTTCCGCTCGGGCAACGAGGACGCGCTCAACCGCTATTTTGCGCAACTGCTCGACGTGACGCGCTTCCGCCGCTTCGGTATCCTGCCCGTACTGCGGCAGCGTATCCCGGATCCGGCATTGGTCGACCTGATCGCCACGCAGCTCACGCGCGCCGGCGTCGCCGACGAGGCGCTCAACGGCAGTTTCTGAGTCTGGTGTAGTCCCATGAGTTTTTCCGCCCTCCTCACCCGGCAGTCCGCCGATCGCAGCGTTTCGAGCGCGGTGGAGACGGTCGACGAAAGCGCGCTGCCGGCGGGCAACGTGCTGGTGGCGGTGGAATGGGCGGGGCTCAACTACAAGGATGCGCTGGTGCTGTCGGGCCAGGGCAACCTGGTGAAGACCTTTCCGCATGTCGGCGGCATCGATTTCGCCGGCCGCGTGGTCGAAAGCCGCGACCGGCGCTACCATCCCGGGCAGGCGGTGGTGCTGACCGGCTGGCGCGTCGGCGAAACGCGCTGGGGCGGTTACGCGCAGCGGGCGCGGGTCGAGGCCGATATGCTGGTGCCGCTGCCCAAGCGCTTTTCCACCCGCACGGCCATGCTGCTCGGTACGGCCGGCCTCGCCGCCATGCTGGCGATCAACCGGCTTCAGGCTGAAGGGGTCCAGCCCGGCAATGGCGAGGTGCTGGTCACCGGCGCGGGCGGCGGCGTCGGCTCCATCGCCGTGATGCTGCTCGCTCGCTTGGGCTATCAGGTCGCGGCGCTTACCGGCCGGGCCGAACTCGGCGAGCACCTGACGCGGCTCGGCGCTACCCGCATCGTCGGTCGCGACGAGGTGCTGCAGCCCACCGGCCGCGTGCTCGACAAGGAGACGTGGGCGGGCTGCGTCGACAATGTCGGCGGCCCGCTGCTCGGCGAGGTGCTGAAGAAGGTTCGCCACGGCGGGGCCATCGCCGCCGTCGGCAACGCGGGCGGCCGCAACTGGGACGCGAGCGTCATCCCCTTCATCCTGCGCGGCATCACCCTGTGCGGCATCGATACGGTCATGCAGCCGTTCGAAGCGAGGCAAGCCGCCTGGGACCGCCTCACCACGCTGTTCGTCCCCGCCGCCTACGAGCCCCTGGCCCAGGAGGTCCGCCTCGATGCGCTACCGGCGCTTGCTGCCGAGATGCTCGAGGGCAAGGTCGCCGGCCGGGTAATCGTCAACCCCCGCGATCCCGAAACCTGAGGCGCTGGTGATCCTCGCGGCTACGCCCCGCCGAAATACCTCTCCGCCAGCCGCACGAAGGCCGCGCCGCGTTCTTCGAAGTTCTTGAACACCTTGCCCGGCGCCTCCAGCTGCCCGTAGCTCGGCGCCCCCGGCGACAGGATCACCGTTTCGAACTTGCCCCGCCGCCCCGCCAGCGCCTTCAGCGCGTCCTCTAGCGTCCCGGCCTCGAGCACGTCCACCTCGGGCGCCGCCGCGTAGGTCAGCGTCGCCAGCCGGTCACCCGTCACCGGCAGGCAGACGAGGGTCGTCACCCCACGCGGCGCCAGCAACTGCGCCAGCTCCGAATAGTCCTGCTGCCGTTCGTGGCCGCCGGCGATCAGCGCGATGCGCGTGCCCTCGTAGGCCGCGAGCGCTGCCTTGGTCGCCTCGGGCGTGGTCGAAATCGAGTCGTTGACGAAGGTGACGCCGCCGAAGGCATGCTCTTCGAGCCGGTGGGGCAGGGGGCTGAACTTGCCGATGCCGCGAACCACGCCCTCAAGGTCGGCGCCCGCTTTCAGCGCCACCTGGGCGGCGAGGATCGCGTTGTTCAGATTGTGTTCACCCTTGAGGCGGGAGCGCGCCACCGCCGAGGCCAGACGGTCGCGAATGAACGGCGCCAGCTGCGGAATCAGCCGGCTGCGGTCGCGCAACGCTTCCATCACCAGCGGATGGTCGAGCGCGCCCACGCCCAGCGCCACCGGAAAAGGTGCGTCGCGGTCGATCAGGTTCAGCTTGTCTTCGTAGTAGCGCTCCACCGTCCGGTGCCAGTCGGTGTGCTCGGGCGACAGGTTGGTGATAGCGGCGATGTCCGGCGTGAAGGCGAGATCGGCGGTCTGGTAGCTCGAAAGCTCGAACACCACGATCCCGTGCTTGTCGGCGATCTCCAGCGGGGCCAGCCCGACATTGCCGGCAAGCCCGGCGTCGAGCCCGGACTCGGTCAGCATCAGGTGCACCAGCGTCGCTGTGGTCGATTTGCCCTTGGTGCCGGTAATGGCGATCACCTTGCGCCCGGCACGGTACGTCTCGCCCCAGAGGTTGAGGTTGCTCGTCACCGCGATCCCGGCCTCGCGCGCCATGGCGAAGACCGGCCGGTAGCGCGACACGCCGGGGCTTTTCACGATGGTGCCGAACCGCCTCGCCTCGATCGCCTGTGGCAGGTCGGCGGGGGCGATGAACTCGGCATCGGGGATGTCTGCCTCGCCTGAATCCACCGTCACGTAGAGCTTGGTGCCGGGCGAGCGGGCCCTGATGAAGCCGGCGGTGGAGCGGGCCTCGCGGCCGGCGCCGTAGAGCAGGACGGGGGCATCAAAGCGCATGGGCAGCGACTCTTTTCGCAACATCGGCCGGGATGAGGTGTTCTGTCGTATCGGCGAGCAGTTCGTCCAGAGCCGCCTCCAGCCGGGCGCTGCCATACTGAGTCAGCAAATCGGCCTTGAGCATTGAAACTATTGGCTCATCCGCCCATTCGGGCATCGCGGTCAGCGCATAGAGGCAGGCCGCCGCCTCCTCGATCTCGCCCACGCATTCCCATGGCTTCTGCCCGGCAAGCCCGGTCAGCTCGCGGAAGCTGCGCTCGTGGCTCGGCTGCGCCAAGAGGTTCTGGCCGAAGATGCCGACGAGCCGCGCCTTTTCCATCACCGGCGCGAAGATCAGGAACACGAAGTGGCACTTCGGGCAATTGCCGCACCAGAGCGGCCCCTTGTGCCCGGCGAGCTTGAAGTTCTCGTTGCAGCTCGAAAACACGTGGTCGTACTGCGTGCGCCGCGCGAAGAGCCGCGCGATCTTTGCCTCCGAGTAGGGCCTGAGCAGCGAGAAATAGCCGAGCACCCCGCCTGTCGCGCCGGCCAGCACCCTGGCGATCAGCCGCTCGAAATCCAGCGACTTCGAGTGCTGGTGGTTGGCTTCGCGCCCGTCGAACTCGACATTGCCCTCGCTCGCGGAGCGCTCGTTGGAGAGCACGATGCGGTTGTAGCCGAAGAGCAGCGCCGTCAGCGCCGCGATCATCGAGTTGATGGCGGTCGACGGTACATGGCCGTTGTAGAAGCCGGGCTCCTTGCTCAGCCGGATCATCTCCGGGTCGAGCTTGCGCAGCACATAGAGCGGCGGGCGGCCGATCTTCTCCACCGAGCCGAGGATCGGCCCCTTGGGATTCACCGCGAACGGGGTGAAATCTATCCCCGCCTCTTCCAGCAGCTGTACGCTCACCAGCGAGTCCTTGCCGCCGCCGATCGGCAGCAGGGCGCGGTCGGGCAGCGGGGGGGCAGGCGGTGGAGGAGAATTTTCGGTACCGGCGTCGAGCGAAATCTGCCCAAAGCGGCGTAAGTCGTTGCGGGCGTAGAATTCTCCGAGCCCGTTCTCGTAGATATCGAGTGTCAGGATCCGTTCATCTGCATTCAGCTTGATGAACGTCTCGATGGCGAACGGAGCCCTGAGCTTGAAGTAGCTCACGCCCAGCACCACCGCCGTCAGGTCGAGCAGCTTGCGGAAGCTGTCGGTCCCGACCACCGCCGGATCGCCGCCCTTGGGAAAGGTCAGCGTCTCGGTGAACGTGCGGTCGGCAATGCCGTAGCGGAAGCTCGCCACCCCTGTCGCGGGGTCGAACTCGGGATTCTCGATGACGAACCGCTCGCTCATGGGTCAGTAGATCCTCAGGGACAGGCGAAGCACGATATCGGTGGAGAGGCGCTGGAATCCAAACTCCCGCAGCGTGCACTGCCAGCCCGTGCCCAGCCGCTGGATGTTGAACAGGTTGTAGCGGGCAGGATCGTGGCCGCCGGTTTCGCGTTGCGCGGCGCCCGCCGCCGCCACGCCCACCACCGGCACGTCGCCGCCCGGTCCCGGGATGGCGTAGATCGAGGACTTGTGGGTGTGCCCGTGCAGGACCAGCTCGGCGCCGGCCTCGGCCACCACCTGCCGGAACAGCTTCGCCCCGTAGAGCCCCAGCCGCGGGTGGAAGAGCTCCTGGTTGGGCGGGTGGTGGATCATCACCACGCGGAAATAGCCGCCTTCGCCCAGCAGCTCCAGGCAACGCCGCAGCCGCTTCGCCTGCGCCTCGCCGAAGCGGCCGGTGGCGAGCCAGGGAGCGGTCGGCACGGCGCTCGAGCACGAAACGACCGCCACCTCGCCGATCCGCCGCACGAAGGGGAAGGGCGCCTCGTCGAGCGTCTCGCCGCGGGCGTAGTCGCCCCAGCGGGCAAGGGCCTTCTCCAACTGGCCCCTGACATAGGCATCGTGGTTGCCGGGGCAGAGCGCCACGCGGTCGGGCGTTCCCAGCGTCTCGAGCCAGTTGTGCGCGGTGTTGATCTCCGCGTCGAGCGCCAGGTTCACCAGGTCGCCGGTCACCACGGTGAAGTCGGGGTTCTGGCCGCGCAGGTGCCGCACCAGCTTCATCAGGCTCTCGCCCGCCAGCGTGTGCTCGCGCTTGATCTTCCAGTTCAGATAGCCCGTAATCCGCTTGCCCACGAGGTCGCGTGCACGGACGGGCGGCAGTGGAGCGAGGTGAACGTCGCTGAGGTGGGCGAGGGTGATCATCTGCGGCGCTAATGCCACGATGCGGTGGCAAAGGGAAAGCTCTTGTCGCCCGAGCGCATCGATTCGATCCAGCGGAGTTCGCAAATGGTCATGAGCCCGTGGCAACGGATCCGCACCCGGGCGCATCTGTTCCTTGCCGGGGTCCGGCGCCGCATGACCTTGGGCGCCCGCGTCGCGGTGTTCGATGGCGACCGGGTGCTGCTGCTCCGCCACACCTACATCCCCGACTGGCATTTCCCCGGCGGCGGCGTCGAGCCGGGCGAGACGGCAGCCGAGTCCGGCGCCCGCGAAACCGTCGAGGAGACCGGCATCGAGGCGACCGCGCCGCTTGGTCTGTTCGGCCTCTATCACAACGTCAACGACGCCACGGTGCGCGACCATGTGGCGCTGTTCGTCTGCCGCGAGTTCCGGGTGCAGCGGCCGTTCCGCGCCAACCACGAGATCGCGGAGATCGGCTGGTTCGGACCCGGCGACCTGCCGGCGGACACCGATCCGGGCACGGCCCGGCGCGTCGCCGAGATCCTCAGCGGCAGCGCACCCGATCCCCGCTGGTAGCGAGGTTCACCATTGCTGCAGGATCGCCTTGCGAGCGGAATATTGCGGCCGCAATCATGGCTCAGAAGCCACTCTCGGAATCGACGGGAGGTGCCCTTGAAAAGTGAAGCCTCGGCCCTGATTTGTCGTGGACGCAGAAGCCCACTGGGTGCTAATGCGCCATATAGACGTCAGGAGGCGTCCAGGATGGAGAAGGACTTTCAGGTGACCCGACGACCCTAACCGGTCGGCACGCCGGCTTACGTTGGCCGGCACGTATGTCCTTGTTCTCTCGTTCTCGGACCCTGAGTCACATGATTGCGCCCTCCGTCTCCGTCGCTGCCGAGGCAGCGCCCCCACAACTCGGCCTGCCCACCGTTCGCTTCGCCACGCCCGATGACGACAAGTTCGTCGAGGACCTGCAGGCGCTCG
>JAEYTN010000084.1 GCA_023433985.1 Pseudomonadota bacterium
GCGGTATGCGCCTCGATGGTGACGCCGAGCTGCCGCATGCCGGCGCCAATCAGCGCGGTGACGAAGAAGCCGAGGCTCCACATGCCGTGGGCGCGGTTCATCAGCCGGCGGCCGAGCTGCGCCTCGAGCTTGTCGGTCTCGATGTTGACGTTGATCTCGAGCGCCCCGGCGAGGAAGCCGGCGACGAACAGCGCCCCGAACACCGCCTCGGCATTAGGCAGCCAGGGGACGAGCGCGTAGATGGCGGCGGTGCCGAACACGGTGACGAAGGCGGTCCAGCGGGCGCCGGCGCGCTTGATCAGCGGACTTGCGACGGTGAGCGAGATCAGCGAGCCGATGGCCATGCCGATCAGCGTCAGGCCCAGCTCGCTTTCCGTGACGCCGAGGTGGCGCTGCAGGTCGGGCATGCGCGACAGCAGCCCGCCCAGCGCCAGGGCGAACAGGAAGAAGACCGAATAGATCCGGATCTGCGGAGGGATGTTCACGTCAGTCGACCTCGTGCCGGAGCGGTTTCTTGCCCAGCGCGTCGGCAAAAATGAGGCTCAGGATGATGAGCGGGATGCCGATGCCAAAGCTCCAGCGGATACCGAAGTGCTCGGCGATGTAACCGAGCAGCGGCGGCCCGAGCAGGAAGGCGGTGAAGCTGGTCTGCGCCAGCGAGGCGACATTGGTGGCGGCGGGCCGGTCGGTGCGCTGCGCGGCGGCCGACATGGCGAGCGGGAAGATCGCCGAGGTGCCGACGCCGGCAAGGCCGAAGCCGAGCAGCGCCATCCAGTCGGCGGTGGCAAAAAAGATGAGGAGCGCGCCGACCAGGAGGATGGAGAGCAGCACGCGCGACACGACCGTGGGGCTGTAGCGCTCGACGAAGGGATCGACGAAGAAGCGCGTCGCCGCCTGAGTGAAGGCGCCCAGCGCCACGGCGAAGCCGGCAAGGAACGGCGTCACCTGGAACTCGTCGCGCATGTAGATGGCGGACCAGTCGATGCCGGCGCCCTCCATGATCATGGCCGAGAGGGTGACGACCACGAGGATGAGGATGGTGCCGGTGGGCCAGGCAAAGCCCTTCACCTCGTCGGTGGAGCCGCCCGTGCGATGCGGGGCCGGATCGAAGCGGCCGAGCAGCAGCGCCGTGCCGAGGATGACGACCGGCACCATCAGCAGTAGGTGCAGGTGCACTTCGAGCCCGCTCTGCGCGATGGCGGCCGAGATGATGCCGGCCGAAAAGAAGCCGAAGCTCCAGAAGGCATGCGCCCGGTTCATGATGCGGTGGCCGATCAGGTGCTCGGTGCGATCCGCCTCGAGGTTGAGGATGATCTCGATGCCGCCGATGACGAGGCCGACCGGCACGAGCAGCAGGAAGAAGGCGAGCGGGCCGGTGGCGAAGCTCGCGAACGCGTAGAACAGGCTGAGCAGCGGGATCAGCAGCAGGATCGAGCGGCGATAGCCGAACTTTTCGAGCCAGGGGCCCGCGACCGACAGCGAGATCAGGGTGCCGACGGCGGCACCGATCAGCCCGAAGCCGAGCGCGCCCTCCTCTACGCCCATGGCCCGCTGGATATCCGGCAGGCGCGGCGGCAGGCTCCCCATGCAGAACGAATAGATGAAAAAGCCGCCATAAACCCGCTGCTGTGGCGGCAGCTCGAAACCAACTCGCATGAAGGAAGACCCGTCAGGAAAAGCGCCGCGCGACCGTATTGAAATCGGTTCAACCGTTCAAGCGCGGCCCCTTCAATGTTCGTCTTTGTCGGGAGCAAGTGTGGCTGCTTTGTCAGCCCTCCTCGCGCACCACCTTGAGATTGAACCCGGGGCCCGAAAAGACCTGCTCGAGACTCATCCAGAGCGGGACGAGCTGTTCCATAGCGCGGGTTGCGGCGATGTCGCCGAGATCGAGGATATCGGCCCAGCCGAAGCCCGCGAGGAACGCGGTGACCTGCCGCTTCGCATCGGCGTCGTTGCCGGCGATGAAGACGGTGTGCTGCCCGTCGAGGCCGCCGGGGGCGAGCATCAGGTGGGCGCTGATCGAGTTGAGCGCCTTGACCACGCGGGCCTCGGGGAAGGCGGACTGGATGAGCTGGCCGACGGGCGTGCCGATCGGCTGGTCGACGGCGCTGTTGTAGTTGGCGATGTCGACAAGGATCTTGCCGGCGATATCGCACTGCCGGAGGTAGTCGACGGCCGGCTCGCCGGGCAGGGCGTTGAACACCCATTCGCCGTGGGTGGCGGCTTCGGCGTAGGAGGCGACGCGGGCGCCGGTCTGCCGGGCGAATTCCTGCGCCTTGTCGCTCTGGGGGTCGCGCGAGCCGACGACCACCTCGTGGCCGGCCTTCACCATTTCCGTGCTGATGGCGGTACCGACCTGGCCGGTACCGAGGACGCCGAGCTTCATCTGGTGCCTCCTGTGGTGGCCGCGCGGTAGGGCGCCAGCGCGAGGTCGATCGCCGCGAGGCAGAGTTCGCGCGGGGTGGCCGGCAGGCTGCCGGCGGCGACGGCCGGATAGAGCCGGCCGAGATGCTGGCTCACCAACGTTTCCGGGATCGTGACGGTTGCGAGTTCTTCCAGCAGCCGGTCGACGGCGGCGACGGCCGTCGGATGCGTCCAGTAGTAGCGGATGCGGTCGGAGTAGCTGAAATGCCGCTGCAGGCGCTGCTCTGCCGCCGTGCCGGGATAGTGCCCCTGCCAGTTGCGGGGCTCGGCCAGCATCAGCTGCTCCATGGTCGATTGCAGCGACCGGCCGCGATCGGGCACCAGTTCGGCGGCGATGGCATCGAGGCCGTAGAGGGCTTCGCGCAGGGCAAAGGTGAGGCCGGGGCCGACCTTGAGGATCGCGAAGCCGTCCTCGACGAGGCCGGTCAACGCCTCGACCGGCTGGTAGTCGGTGGAGTGGGCCTCGAAGGCGAGGCCGGGCAGGTCGGCAAGCGAGGCGCTGAGTGCGCGAGCGGCGGCGCGGTCGTAGATCACGACATTGGCGTTGCCGAACTCGACGCCTGGCTGCACCACGAGCGCCAGCACGCGATCGAGCGCGGCGCTGGCCCCGGCCGCGGCGAAGGCCTCGCGGTGGACCGCGTAGGTGCGGGCGACGGCGGAAGGGGCCGTGACCTCGATGGTGACGATCTCATGCGTGGCGCCGCCCGGGGGCGGGACTTCGGTGCCGATGACATAGACCGGGGCGGGCAGGCCGGCCGACGCGGCGGTGGCCTCCGCGACGCGGGCGAGGCGGGCGGCGCGCTCGGCGACGATTTCGTCGGCCAGCGCCGCGGGCTCGCCCTGGCAGCCCATCGAGCAATCGAGGTGGATCTTGCGGAAGCCGGCGGCGACATAGGCCGCGACCATTGCTTCGGCCTTGTCCATCGCCTCGGCGGCAGGGAGCGACTTCCACGGGTTGGGGCCGAGATGGTCGCCGCCGAGCACCACGCGGGACGTATCGAGGCCGGCTTCGGTCGCGATGCCGGCGACGAAATCGCGGAAACCGGCGGGGGTCATGCCGGTATAGCCGCCATCCTGGTTCACCTGGTTGCAGGTGGCCTCGATGAGGACGGCCGTGCCGGCGCCGAGCGCCTCGCGGCAGGCCGCCTCGAGCACCAGCGGATGGGCCGAGCAGACCGAGGTGATGCCGGTTTCATGGGGCTGCCGCGCCGGGCCGAGCAGCAGGGACAGTACGCGCTCGCGCGCCGCCTCGGCCGCCTTCATGTCAGCGTCACCACCTTGGTGAGGTGGCGGGGTGCGGCGGTATCGAGCTTGCGCGACTGCGCCACGCGCTCGCCGATGAGCTGCAGGGCGGGGAGGTAGACGAGGCCGGCAAGGGTGGGATCGGCCGGCACCGCGAGGCTGACATCGCCCTCGCCGCCGAGCCCGACCACGAGCGCGCCCTTGTCGCGCAGCTCGCCCGCGAGCTTGGCTTCGGCCGCCTTCTGGTCGGCGCTGTAGAGCAGTACCGCGATGCTGCCGCCATCGATCAGGCTGATCGGGCCGTGGCGGTATTCGAGCGGGTGGAAGGCCTGGGTGAAGGTCTGGCTCATTTCCATGAGCTTGAGCGAGCCTTCGACCGCGACGCCGTAGTTGGCGCCGCCGCCGAGGAAGACGAAGTGCCGGCGGTTGCCGAACAGGGAGGGGACCTTGAGGTCGACTTCGTGCAGCAGCGCATCGGCAAGCGCGATGGCTTCGGCGGGAACCTTGTGGCCGATCAGCAGGATGCCGAGCAGCAGCATCAGGCTGGCCGAGGTGGTCATCACGATGCCTTCGCGGCCGTCGGTGGGCGAGGCGACGAGGCGGTCGCTGTTCCGGGCGAGCGAACTGTCGGCCTCGACGGTGATGCCGGTGACGAAGAGGCCGACCGCCCGGCTCGCCCTGGCGGCGGCGACCGTCTCGGTGGTCTCGCCGCTGCGCGACAGCGCGACGACATGCGCGACGCCCGGCTTGCCCCAGTAGCTGGAGGCGCGGTTGGTCCACTCGCCGCCGGGGACCGCGATGGCGGGGCGGCCGGAGGCGTTGGCGAGGGCGGCGAGCGACATGGCGAGGTTGTAGGACGTGCCGCAGCCCACGAAGACCGTGACCTCGGCATCGCGAAGGGGCGCCAGCGGGGCAGCAGCAGCCTTTTGCCAGTAGGGGAACTGCTCGAAGATGGTCTGCTCTGTGACGCCCATGGGGCTTTCCTTCTCTAGTCTATTTGACCGAGCCCGCGAGGAGGCCGGTTACGAGGTAGCGGTTGAGGAAGATGACCACCAGCGCCGGGATGGTAATGGCGATGGTACCGCTTGCGGTGATGAGGCCGTAGTCGATGAAGTTCTTGGTCACGAACTCGGGGATCAGCACCGTCAGCGGCTTGGTGAGCGACGGCGAGAAGACGAGGGGCACCAGATACTGGCCCCAGGCGCCGAGGAAAGTGAGGATGGCGGCCGCCGTCAAGCCCGGCCCGACCAGCGGCAGCACGATGGAAAAGAAGATGCG
>JAEYTN010000114.1 GCA_023433985.1 Pseudomonadota bacterium
GAACCATGGATGCACTCGCCGCCGGCAACCTCGAGGTCGAGGTGAAGGGCGCCGACCGCTCCGACGAGATCGGCGCGATGGCCAAGGCCGTGCAGGTGTTCAAGGAGAACGCCGCCAAGGTCAACGAAATGACCAAGGGCGAGCGCGCTGCTTCGCTGCAGCGCCGGGCCGACCGCGCCCAGATGATGGGTGAACTGCAGCGGGCGTTCGGCGAGGTAGTCGATGCGGCAGTTGCCGGCGACTTTTCAAAGCGCGTAACGGCCGAGTTCCCCGACCATGAGCTCAACGTGCTCGCCGGCTCGGTCAACGACCTCGTAGCCACGGTGGAGCGGGGGCTTGGCGAGACTGGCGACGTGCTGGCCGCGCTCGCCGACACCGACCTCACGCGCCGGGTGAACGGGGAGTACGAGGGCGCCTTCCTCCGTCTCAAGTCCGACACCAACGCGGTGGCCGAGAAGCTCGGGCAGATCGTCCTGGGCCTCCGGGAAACCTCGCGCTCGCTGAAGATGGCCACCGGCGAAATCCTTTCGGGCGCCAACGACCTCAGCGAACGCACCACCAAGCAGGCGGCGACCATCGAGGAGACGTCGGCCGCCATGGAGCAACTCGCCTCGACGGTGATGGCGAATGCCGAGCGCGCCAACGACGCATCGCGCGTTGCCGCTGGCGTCACCCGCACCGCCGAGGAAGGCGGACAGGTGATGCACCGCGCGACCGAGGCGATGGAGCGGATCACCGCATCGTCGGGCAAGATCAGCAACATCATCGGCATGATCGACGACATCGCGTTCCAGACCAACCTCCTCGCGCTCAACGCCTCGGTCGAGGCCGCGCGGGCCGGCGAAGCGGGCAAGGGCTTCGCCGTCGTGGCCGTGGAAGTGCGGCGGCTGGCCCAATCGGCTGCGGAGGCCTCGAGCGACGTCAAGGCGCTGATCGAACAATCCGCCACCGAGGTCACGGGCGGCTCCCGCCTGGTGCTCGAGGCGGCGAACAAGCTCGAAGCCATGCTCACCGCCGCCCGGTCGTCCAACGACGCCATGGAGGCCATCGCCCACGCCAGCCGCGAGCAGGCTTCGGCGATCGAGGAAGTATCGGCCGCGGTGCGGCAGATGGACGAGATGACCCAGCACAACGCGGCGCTGGTGGAAGAGACCAACGCCGCCATCGAGCAGACCGAAGCGCAGGCCGTCGAACTCGACCGTATCGTCGATGTCTTCCGCGTCGATGGCGAAACGGTCGCGCCGCCCGCAGCCGCACCGCAGGGGCAATCGAAAGGCGGTATTAAGGCGCTGCAGGACAAGGTGCGCAAGGCGGCGAAGTCGTACCTCACGCACGGCAACGCCGCCGTCGACAAGGATTGGGCCGGGTCCTGAGCGCCCGATCAATGAGTATCCCCGGGGCGGAACGGCCCCGGCCAGCAAAGCGTCAAGTCCAGGAAGGACGAATATGCGGATCGACCGCCGGCTCGCCACAGCCCTCGCCATCGGCATCCTGCCGCTGGCTGTCGGTGCTTTCATGGTTGTCCAGGATCTTGGGACGATCGAGCGGGCACGCACGGAGGCCGATGGTCTCGGCTATGCCGGGCTGGTGCTGCCCGAACTGACCAGCCTCGCACGCGACAAGGCGCTGCCGGCCAGTCCGAACCCGGCGCTGGTGGAAGCGGCGAAGGCCAATGATGCCAGTCTCGGCACCACCGCCATCTCGGCTGCCTATTCCGAGCTGAAGGCGGAGGTCGCCGAAGGCGCCTTTCCGGCCGCCGCACGCCAGGCTGCCGCCACGCTGATCGCCCGCATCCACGAAGCCGCAGGCGTCGCCGCTGACACCGACGGTAATGCCGGGCTTGCCACCGAGGTGCCGCAGGCCGCCAACGCGGCGCCGCTCTCGCCCGCGCTGCTCGATGCCTCCCGCTACGCGCCCGTGGTGGTGCCCGCCGCGGTGAACCGGTTGACCGAGGTCCTCGCCGAGTTCCGCGCCGCGACTGCAACCGCCAACCGCCCCGCGAGTCCCGCCCTCAACGCCTATTCGGCCGCCGCGACGGACTTCGCCGACAAGGTCGAGGCCGGCATCGCGGCCCTCGCCGATCCGGCGCTTCGCGGCAGCTACGACTGGGCCGGGCTCGACGCCTCGCACCGCGCCTACCAGGATGCCGCGCTCGCCCTGGGGCAGCGCGCAGCCACCGCGCTCGGGCTACAGCTCGACGCGCGCATCGACGCCGCGGGTGCGCGTATCTGGATCACGGCCCTCGTCGCCGGCCTGGGCGCGCTCGCTCTCGGCCTCGCCGCCTACCGGCTCGCCGGCCGTCCTCCGGCGCGCGACGCCGCGACGACCGGTCCGCGCGGCCTGAAGCTCACCACGAGCATTTCGGCCATGGTGTTCGTCGCCGTCGCCGTGGCGATCGCCTCCGTGCTGTTCGCGGTCTGGCTCCTGCTCGCCGCCAACACGAGGCAGACGGCCGAAGACCGGCTGCTGGCCGACCTCCGCGTCTCCGCCGCCATCCTCGAGATGAACCTGCCGCACTGGGTGTTCACCTGGGACGAGGCAGGCGAGCTGCAAGCCGTCGAGGCCAAGTCGATCCCGAAATTCCGCAACCACGACATGATCGACACCGTCGGCCGCGTCACCGGCGATACGGCCACCATCTTCGCCTACGATCCGGCGACGCAGGATTTCGTGCGCAAGACCACCAACCTCGTCGGCACCGATGGCGAACGCATCGTCGAAACGTCCCTCGCCAAGGACGGTCCTGCCTATCCGGTGGTGCTGGCCGGCGGCACCTATAGCGGCGAAGCGAGCATCGAGGGCACAGCCTACTACACCATCTAC
>JAEYTN010000143.1 GCA_023433985.1 Pseudomonadota bacterium
CGCCGGAAGAGCCCGTGCTCTCGGCCGAATCCGCCGACGCGACGGCTGCCGCCAACTAACCACCGCTCGAGCGAAATCCTGCTGTCACAATGGCAGGGCTTTGCTCCCCGGCGCGACTTCGTGAGCCTCTCCGCTTCGAGGCGCGACCAGTGGCAATCTACCCCGGCCCCACAGGGCCGGGTTCATCCATTCCCCGAACCCGTGGGACGAGCCTCTCCGGCCACCCCCGCGAGAAAGTGATATCGACATGACCGTTACTGCACAGCAGGTGAAGGAACTCCGCGACCTGACCGGCGTGGGGATGATGGACTGCAAGAAGGCTCTGGCCGAGACCAACGGCGACATGGAAGCCGCCATCGATTGGCTCCGCACCCGCGGCCTCGCCAAGGCTGCCAAGAAGGCCGGCCGCACCGCTGCCGAAGGCCTGGTGGGCGTTTCCATCGAAGGCACGCGCGGCGCCATCGTCGAGGTGAACTCCGAGACCGATTTCGTCGCCCGCAACGAGCAGTTCCAGTCGATCGTCGGCAACGTGGCGAAGCTCGCCCATGACGCCGACGGTGATGTCGGCAAGCTGAGCGAGATGCCGTACCCCGGCACCGGCCGCTCCGTCTCGGCCGAAGTCACCGACGCCATCGCCAAGATCGGCGAGAACATGAACCTTCGTCGCACCGCGACCATCACCGTCACCGACGGCGTGATCGGCTCGTACGTGCACAACACGGTGAAGCCCGGCCTCGGCCGTCTCGGCGTCATCGTCGGCCTCGAGTCGACCGGCGACAAGGCCGTGCTGGCCGCGCTCGGCAAGCAGATCGCGATGCACATTGCTAACACCAACCCGCTGTCTGTGTCGCCGGACGACATCGACCAGGACGTGGTGGCCCGCGAGCGCGCCATCTTCACCGAGCAGGCGCGTGAATCGGGCAAGCCCGACGCCGTCATCGAGAAGATGATCGAAGGCCGCGTGCGCAAGTTCTACGAGGAAGTCACCCTTCTCGCCCAGGTCTTCGTGATCGATGGCGAGACCAAGGTGGGCGACGTCGTCAAGAACGCCGAAAAGGACGCCGGCGCGCCCATCAAGGTGACCAGCTTCGTGCGCTATGCGCTCGGCGAAGGCATCGAGAAGGAAGTCACTGACTTCGCCGCCGAGGTCGCTGCCACCTCCGGCGTTCCGCAGCCGACTGCCTGATCGGCTTCAATGCTCCCGCATTCGGACGGACTGTTCATCGGTCCGTCCGAATGTCATAAGCGCTGGCCGTCCAGAGTCGGCGACGACCAGCACAGAACTTCCGGAGAACTGACCAATGGCCCAATCCGCCTACAAACGGATTCTGCTCAAAGTCTCCGGTGAAGCCCTTTCCGGCGACCAGAGCTTCGGCATCAAGCCCGAATTTCTCGACAAGGTGGCGGCGCAGATCGCCAGCGTGGTGCGCTCCGGCGTCGATGTGGCCATCGTAACGGGCGGCGGCAACATCTTCCGTGGCATGTCGATCGCCGCCGAGAACGGCGACCGCGTCACCGCCGACATGATGGGCACGCTCGGCACCATCATCAATGCCCTCGCCGTTGCCAGCGCGCTCACCCGTGCCGGGGTGAAAGCCAAGGTCTTCTCCGCCGTCACCATGCCCTCGGTCGCCGACAGCTACACCGCACGGGCCGCCAAGGCGGCGCTGGATGATGGCTATGTGGTCGTGCTCGGCGGCGGCATCGCCAACCCGTTCTTCACGACCGACACGGCGGCGGCACTGCGCGCCATCGAGCTCGAATGCGACGTCGTGCTCAAGGGCACCAATGTCGATGGCGTCTACTCTGCCGATCCCAAGAAGCACCCCGATGCCACGCGCTACGACACCATCACGCATGCCGAGGTGATCGCGCGAGACCTCAGGGTCATGGATACCGCCGCGTTCGCGCTTGCCCGCGACAACGCCTTGCCCATAATTGTCTACGCCCTCGATGACCCGTCCGGCCTTACCGGCGTTCTGGAAGGCAGGGCCAAAAGCACACGCGTCGGCTAAGACGCTATCAATTCTGGAGTTTCGAAAATGGCTCAGCCTCAGGCATTCTCGCTCGACGAGCTCAAGACCCGGATGCAGAAGTCCATTGCGTCCCTCAAGGATGAATTGGCGGGCCTTCGTACCGGGCGCGCCAGCGCCAGCCTGCTCGAGCCGGTAACCGTCGAAGCTTATGGCAGCCGCATGCCGCTCAACCAGGTGGCGACCGTCACGGTGCCTGAAGCCCGCATGCTCAGCGTGCAGGTGTGGGACCGCGGACTGGCCGGCGCCGTCGAAAAGGCGATCCGTAATTCTGGCCTCGGATTGAACCCTGCGGCCGAGGGCGTCGTTATTCGTGTGCCCCTGCCGGAGCTCAACGAGGAGCGCCGTCGTGAACTCACCAAGGTCGCGCACAATTATGCCGAGCAGGCCCGCGTAGCCGTACGCCACATCCGGCGCGACGGCATGGACCTGCTGAAGAAGCTCGAGAAGGATGGCGACCTCGCGCAGGACGAAAGCCGCAAGCTTTCCGACCAGGTGCAGGCTGCCACCGACAGCGCGGTCGGCGAGATCGACAAGGTGCTGGCCGTCAAGGAACAGGAAATCATGCAGGTCTAGTCTGGACCCGCATCACCGCTGCCCGGGAGGGCGCCCAATGTCCGTGGACACCGTCATTGCCGCTCAGGCCGGGGAACGACCCGGCCTCAAGATACCGGCGCATATCGCGGTGATCATGGATGGCAATGGCCGGTGGGCCACCGCGCGTGGCAAGCTGAGGACGGAGGGCCACGTCGAGGGCGTCAAGGCGCTCCGCCGGCTGGTCAGCCTCGCCATCAGCTATGGCGTCAAGCACCTCACCGTGTTCAGCTTCTCTTCCGAAAACTGGCGCCGGCCGCCCGACGAGGTGAAGTTCATCTTCGGGCTGCTTCACCGTTTCGTCGCCTCGGACCTGGCGACGCTGATCCAGAACAACGTTCGCGTGAAGATCATCGGTTCGCGTCGGGAACTCGATGAGGGCCTGCGCCGCCTGATCGACGACACCGAGCGCAAGACGGCACACAATACCGGGCTCGAACTCATCGTCGCCTTCAACTACGGCGGCAAGGCCGAACTGGCAGAAGCCACCCGCCGGATCGCGGCCGAGGTCGCTGCGGGGCGGCTCAGGCCCGAGGATATTACCGAGGCCACGGTAGAGCAGGCGCTCTACACCCGCGGCATCCCCGATCCGGATCTCATCATCCGCACCTCGGGCGAACAGCGGACGTCCAACTTCCTCATCTGGCAGGGCGCCTACTCGGAACTGGTCTTCATCGAGGAGAACTGGCCCGACTTCAGCGAGGAGACCTTCGTGCGGGCGCTCGAGGAGTTCTCGAGCCGCAAGCGCCGTTTCGGCGGGATTGAAACGAGGAGCTCGTGACGGAGGCCAAGACCCCGCGCCCTGAGTTCAACCCGCTGGCGCGCCGGTCCTGGACCGACCTCGGCCCTCGCGTGGCGTCGGCCGCGGTGTTGCTCGCCATCGCCATGGTCAGCCTCTTCATCGGCTCCTACCTCTTCGCCGCTGTCGTTGGCGCCGTCTTTGCCGGCTGCTACCGGGAATGGGAGCGCATGGTGACGCTGCGACCGCTGAGCGCTGTCGGCGTCGCCCTCATCGCATTGCTCGCCATCGCTGCACTGCTCTTCCCCTGGCTCGGTGCGCTTGCCAGTGCCGGCGTCGTCGCCTTGGCAGCGGTTGTTGCCGCCTTCGGCTCGTCCGGCACCAGGCTTTGGCGCATCGGCGGTGTGCTGTTCTACGGTGCCGTTATCATCATCACCATGGCGATGCGCGGCCCCTCGACCTGGACGGACTGGGGCAGCTTCGACACTGGACTCTGGGCCGGGGTGTTCCTGGGCGTCGTCATCTTCGCCACCGATACCGGCGCCTACTTCATGGGCCGCCAGATTGGCGGCGAAAAGCTCGCGCCCGATATCTCGCCGGGCAAGACCTGGTCCGGTGCCATCGGCGGCTTCGCCATCGGCACGCTCGCCGGGCTCGTGCTCTGGCTCTCCGTAGTGCCGAGTTCGCCATGGTGGATCGGGCTGATCCTCGCCGCCGCGATGAGCATCCTCGGCCAGATCGGCGACCTCACGGAAAGCTTCATCAAGCGCCGCTTCCGGGTGAAGGACTCGGGCGACATCATCCCCGGCCATGGCGGCCTGATGGACCGGCTCGACAGCCTTACCTTCGGGGTGATCTTCCTGTTCCTGGTTGGCTATTTCCACGCCGGCTTCGACCGGATCGCTGCGGGCTTCCTGTTCTGGTGACCTTGCGCCGCACCGCCCGTATCGCAATCTTAACGCAATCCGCGCCTAATCCCTCCCGCGGGGGCAAGCCGAAAGCGACGACGACCACATGGACTCCATCCTAGCGTTACCCATGGCCGTGCTGCCGTTCCTGGTGGTGCTGACCATCATCGTCTTCGTCCACGAGATGGGGCACTACCTGGTCGCCCGCTGGAACGGTATCGCCATCCAGACCTTCTCCCTCGGCTTTGGCCCGGAGCTTCTCGGCTTCACCGACAAGAAGGGCACACGCTGGCGCATCGCCGCCATCCCGCTGGGCGGCTACGTTCGCTTCGTCGGCGACATGAATGCGGCGAGCCAGCCCGACGAGGCTTTTATCGAGCGTGCCGGTCCGGAGCTCTCCAGCCAGCTCTTTGCCAACAAGAATGTCTGGCAGCGTATCGCGGTGGTTGTCGCCGGCCCGCTGGCCAACGTCTTGTTCACGCTGCTGGTTCTCTACGCCCTGCTGCTGGGCTACGGGCGCTACATGGCTCCGCCCGTGTTGCAGACGATCACCCCCGATTCCGCCGCTGCGGAAGCCGGTCTGCGGCCCGATGACAAGATTCTTGCCATCGACGGCTTCGCAGTCCGCAGCTTCGATGATGTCCAACGGCTCGTCGCCACGGCGCCGCAGCGCACCATCACCATCGAGCTCGAGCGGGCAGGGGGGCGGGAGACGGTTCGCGCCACCCCGCGCGTTGGTGAAACCCGCGATAGCTTCGGCGGTGTCCACCGTATCGGCGTGCTCGGCCTGCAGAACAGTTTCGAGCCCTCCGACTACCTGCTCTACAAGCCCAACCCGGTCGAAGCGGTCGGCATGACGTTCGAGGAAGTGCGTTTCATCATCGATCGGACTGCCGCGTTTCTCGGGGACTTCTTTGTTGGCCGCGGCGACGTGGAGCAACTCGGCGGACCCATAAAGGTCGCCACGGTCAGCCAGCAGGTCGCCACCCTGGGCATCGTGCCGCTGATCAACCTGATCGCGCTGCTCTCGCTGAACATCGGGCTCGTCAACCTGCTGCCCATCCCGATGCTCGATGGCGGCCATCTGCTTTACTACCTGATCGAGGCCGCCCGTCGGAAGCCGCTGAGCCAGCGGGTGCAGGAGATTGGCTTTCGCTTCGGCCTTGCCATCGTCTTCACACTGATGGTCTTCACGCTGGTCAACGACCTCGTCTAGCGTTCAGAATCGGTTCAACCGCGCCGGTTGCGCGTTCATCTGGGTTCAGCCTCATGGCATTCGGGTGGCGAATCCGGGGCGCCCGCGCCATATTGCCGCCCAACGTGGGGCTCCCGACCGGTTCCTGTTAACCCTTGGATAACCTAGGTTTTTGAGGTGTTGCAGGAATGCACGGGGCCCAATCTTTCGCTAACCGCGCCGTCCCCAACGGCTTGTCCGTGGTTAAAATTCCAGTAAAAGCAGTAGCTGGAGTGAGCTGGGAGCGCTGTGCATGGCGATTCCCGGCAGGTCGTACGAGGCAATAAGAACCATGACGCATCTCAAAAAGCTGGCCCACGGAGCTCTCCTGGCGCTCGCCCTCGTTCTGGCGGCGCCGCTGAGTGGTGTCGGCGAACCTCTGGTCGGGGTCGCCCACGCCCAGGAACAGCGCCTCGTTGCCTCGGTTCTCTTCGAAGGGAACGACGGCTTCTCGGATGCCCAGCTGAGCGACATGATCAATGTCACCTCACGTGGTTCCTTCTCTGACGCCAGCCTTGCGGCCGACCTCGAGACGATCCGTCTCGCCTATATCGGCAAGGGCTACACCAACGTGACGGTCACGAGCCGCCTCGAACAGGCGCCGAACGGCCGTACCCGCGTGATCGTGGTGGTGAATGAAGGCACGCGCGTTGGTATCGCTGCGGTCAACTTCACCGGTAACAATTCCATAAACGCCGGTACGCTCAAGTCGGTTATCCGCACGCGGGAGACGCACCTGCTGAGCTGGCTGTTCCGGGATGACGCGTACAGCGAGGACCAGCTGCAGATCGATCGTCAGCTGATCGAGCTCTACTACATGAACCACGGCTACCCTGACGCCACCGTCACCTCCGCGGTTGGCGAGTTCGACCCGTCGCGTGGCGCCTACTTCGTGAACTTCACCATCAACGAAGGTGAGCGGTACAAGTTCGGCACCATCGGCGTCGAAACCTCGATCGCGGGCCTCAATGCCGACGCGCTTACCGGCGCGATCCGGACCGGCAAGGGCTCTACCTATTCGCTCGCCGACCTGCAGAAGTCGCAGGAGGAGATGGCCTTCGAGGCGACGGCCCAGGGCTACGCTTTCGCCGACGTGCGTCCGCGTATCGACCGCGACGTCGCGACGAGCACGTTCAACGTCACCTACCTCGTCGACCAGGGCGCCCGTATCTATGTCGAGCGCATCAACATCACCGGCAACGAGAAGACTCGTGACGCCGTGATCCGCCGCGAGCTGGATTTCGGTGAAGGCGACCCCTTCAACCGTTCGATGGTGCAGCGCGGTAAGTCGAATATCGAGAAGCTCGGCTTCTTCAAGGTGGTGAATGTCGACTTCGCCCCCGGCAGTGCGCCGGACAAGGTGGTTATCAACATTGCCGTCGAGGAGCAGTCCACCGGTGACTACGGCCTGACCGCAGGTTACGACTCGAGCGCTGGTATTCTCGGCGAAGTGTCGGTGACCGAGCGCAACTTCCTCGGCCGCGGCCAGTACGTCCGTGTCGCAGTGGGCGCCTCGGAGAGCGGCCAGACGTTCGACTTCTCCTTCACCGAGCCCCGCTTCATGGGCCTGCGCGTCTCATCGGGCGTCGATGTGTACCACCGCATCACCAATGAGACGGACAGCAACATGTACGGCACCACTGCGACCGGCGGTCAACTGCGCTTTGGCGTGCCGATCACCAGTGATATTGGTAGCTCCCTGTTCATCGGACTTGAGCAGAAGACCATCCAGGACGACGAGTCGCCGTTCTCGGACGTGTTCGACGCGACTGATGCGGACGGCGATCCGGTTGTCCAGGATACGTGGAACAAGGCGTGGGTGGGTTACTCGCTCAACTACAACACGCTGGATGACAACAAGCGTCCGACCGAAGGCCTGCTTGCCAACTTCACACAGCAGTATATTGGCTTGGATCACAATCTGCTGAAGACCGAGGCCAAGGCCCGCTACTTCATGAGCATCATGCCCGACGCCGGTATTGTCGGTAGCGTGAAGGGGCAAGCTGGCTTCATCCATTCGTTCGATGGTCCGGTGAGCCCGCTTGAGGCGTTCCGCAGCGCCAGCAGCATTGTGCGAGGCTTCCAGAGCAATGGCTTCGGCCCGCGCTACACCGGCCCGAATCCCGGCTCCGAGGCTCTCGGTTACACCGGCTACCTTGCGGCCTCGGCGGAAATCGAGTTCCCGATCCCGGTTCTGCCCGAGACCTACGGTGTGCGTGGTGCGGTCTGGGCCGACGCAGCCCTCATCGACGGCAACGGTTCGAGCCTGTCGCCGGATGCGACCAGCATCGACGAGAACTTCAAGTCGTCGGTCGGTGCATCGGTGATCTGGGACAGTCCGTTTGGCCCGCTGCGTGGCGACTTCGCCTACGTCATCAACAAGGCCACCGACGACAAGACCCAGGTCTTCTCGCTGACCCTGCAGAACCTGCTGTAAGGTCTCGCAACCCCGGGAACGGGGCAACGAAAGGTTCGAAGCCGCGGCGCGGTTGCCCCGCGGCTTCTTCTTTGTGTAAAGACAGCCATGGTCGATACGCGTTTCCACACCTCGTCTGGCCCGATTCCGCTTCGCTCGCTGCTCGCTTCGCTGGCGATGACACCGCTGGTCGACGACCGGCGCCTCGGCCAGCTCACGGTAACGGGCGCCGATGAACTGGACTGGGCCGACGGCACAGAACTGGCGCTCGCCGCCCGCCCCGCGTACCGCGAGGCGCTTCAGGAGACCGCCGCCGGCGCTGTCATCGTTCATCCGAGCCTGCGCGACTTCGTGCCTCCCGGGGCCATCGCCATTGTCGATGAGCGGGCCCATGACCTGTTCGTTGATCTCCTCGAGAAGCTCTACCCCGAGGGGACGCGCGGCGCGGCAGCGGCGCAGTTCGACGAGGAGGGGCCGGATACGCTGATCGAGAGCGGAGTCATTCTCGGCGAGAACGTGGTGATCGGTCCCAATGTCGAGATCGGCCGCAACAGCGTGATCGGGCCGAACACCGTGATTGGCCGCGGCGTTACTATCGGCCGCAATGCGGTGATTGGTGCGAACGTGACGGTCGAGTATGCGCACCTGGGCAACAATGTCGTGCTGCACCCGGGTGTGCGGCTCGGAGCGGAAGGCTTCGGCTGGCTCTCACAAGGTCGTGGCAACCGAAAGATCCCGCAACTGGGCCGCGTCATCATCCAGGATGGCGTGGAGATCGGAGCAAACTCCACAGTCGATCGGGGTACCCTGGGCGACACGGTTGTCGGTGAAGGCACCAAGATCGACAACCTTGTGCAGATCGGCCACAACTGCCGCATAGGACGCCGTTGTCTGATTGCCGGCACTTGCGGCATCGGTGGCAGCACGATTATCGGTGACAACGTGCTGGTGGGCGGCGGCTCCGGCACTGTTGGGCATATCAGTATCGGCGACGGCAGCATCCTGTCGGCCCGCTGCCTGGTGACCAAGGATGTGCCTGCGGGCGCGCATGTCGGCGGGCAACCGGCACAGGAACTGAGGGCATGGCAGCGCGAACTTGCGACGCTGCGGCGGCTAAGCAAAAGGGGACGAGAGTGACGGTTACGAGTGAGGCTCCGGCCGAGCAGGCGAGGGAACTGACCTCGATGCAGATCGGCGACATCCTGAAGGCGTTGCCGCATCGCTACCCGTTCCTGATGATCGACCGTATCATCGAGGTCGATAGCGACGAGTCCGCCATTGGCATCAAGAATGTCAGCTTCAACGAGCCGATCTTCCAGGGCCATTTTCCTGGCGAGCCCGTATTCCCGGGCGTGCTGATCATTGAGGGTATGGCCCAGACAGCGGGTGCCATTGCCATAGCTGCCGGTGCCGCGGCGGGCATCGACCACATCGTGTATCTGCTCACCGTCGACAAGTGCAAGTTCCGCCGACCGGCACGACCGGGCGACCAGATCGAGTACCACATCAAGAAGATGCGCCGGCGCATGACCATGGGCTGGTACGAAGCCAAGGCCATCGTCGACGGTGTCGTAATCGCCGAGGCCGAGGTCGGGGCGATGGTGAGCCCCTCCGAAAAGTGAGTGCCTTCGTTCACCCCAGTGCCATCGTCGAGGATGGAGCCAGGCTCGACGAGGACGTGAAGATTGGCCCGTTCTGCCATGTCGGTCCCGAAGTTTCGCTCGGACCTGGAGTGGAGCTTCTTTCGCACGTGGTCGTGGCCGGCCGCACCACCATCGGGCCCGAGACGCGCATCTTTCCGTTCGCCTCGATCGGTCACCAGCCGCAGGACCTCAAGTATCGCGGCGAGGCGAGCAGCCTCACGATCGGCGCCCGCTGCCAGATTCGCGAGAACGTCACCGTCAACCCCGGTACCGCGGGCGGTACGATGCAGACGCGCATCGGCGACGACTGCCTGCTGATGAATTCGGCCCATGTCGCCCACGACTGCGAGGTCGGCAACAATGTCGTCATCGCTGCCTACGTGGCGGTGGCGGGGCACTGCAAGATCGGTGACTACGTTGCCTTCGGCGGCATGTGCGGAGTGCACCAGTATGTGCGCATCGGCGCGCATGCCTTCATCGGGGCGCACTCCATGCTCGATGCAGACGTCATCCCCTACGGGATGGCCGTTGGCAACCGAGCGCGCCTCGCCGGGCTGAACCTCGTGGGGCTGAAGCGCCGGAAGTTCGATCGCGAGGCGATCCATACGCTGCGGGCGGCATACCGCATGATCTTCTCCTCCGAGGGTACTCTGAAGGAGCGCGTCGACGATGCCGCGACGTTGTTCAAGGACGAGTCGATGGTGCAGGACGTGGTGAAGTTCATCACTGGCGCCAACGACCGTGCGATCTGCCTGCCGGTCAACGTCCCGGCCGAAGACTGATGCCCCGCCGGCTTGCCGTTGTGGCCGGCGCCGGCGCCCTCGCACCACAGGTGATCGAGGCAGCGCTCTCAGCGGGCGACGTCGTGCGGGCATTTTGCCTGTCGCCGCTCGACTTGCAGGAGGGTGCGGAACGGCAGGGTGTGTCTCTTGAGCGTCCGGCTGACCTGTTCGATGCCATCCGCAGCTTTCATGCTTCGCACCTTACTTTTGCCGGCTCGGTGACCCTGACCGACGACGATCGCCAGCGGCTGCTCGCAGTGCTCGGCGGAGCAGGGCAGCCGACCGGCGACGCGGCGCTGTCGAGCCTCGCATTCAGGCTAGAGGAGCTGACCGGGGCTACGCTCATCGGTCCGCACCAGGTGGCTCCCGACCTGCTGGCTGGCGCCGGCAGCCTGGCGGGGCCGGTCCCGACGCCAGAGCAACTGGCTGCAGCCCGGCTGGCGCTGCGGGCCGCCCGACAGGTTGGTACATTGGACCTGGGACAGGCCGCCGTCGTGGCAGGGGCACGGGTCGTGGCTGTGGAAGATGTCGCAGGTACCGATGAACTGCTGGCGCGGGTGGCGCGGCATCGCAGTGTGGGTTTGATCGGCGGCGCTCTCGAAACGCCGGTAGTTCTCGCTAAGGCCTGTAAACCCCAGCAACCATTGTTCGTCGATCTCCCTGCCATCGGCCCCACGACGTTAGCAGGCGCCTCCGCGGCGGGGATAAGACTGGTTGCCGTAGAGGCCGGCAAGACGTTGTTGCTTGAGCGGCAGAGGCTGTTCGCTGCGGCGGAATCCCGGGGCATCTCCATCGTCGGGTTGCCGATCGATGCGTGAGCCGCTGCGACTGTTCGTGCTCGCCGGCGAAGCCTCGGGCGACCGGATCGGCGCCGACCTGGTGAGGCTCCTGAGGAAGCGGACGGAACTCGAGCTCTCCGGCGTAGGCGGAGCTGAGCTTGCGGCGGAGGGGCTTCGCAGCATGTTCCCCATGTCGGACCTGTCGGTGATGGGATGGTCGGACGTACTGGTACGACTGCCGTTGCTGCTATGGCGGGCCCGGCAGGTAGCGGACGCGATCATCCGGGGAAAACCGGACGTGGTGGTGCTCATCGACTCGCAGGTCTTCGTGCGTGTCGTGGCAGAGCGGGTCCGGAAAGCCGGGGTAGGGGTGCCTATCCTGCTCTATGTGGCACCGGCCGTTTGGGTCTGGGCTCCGGAGAGGGCGGCTAAGCTGAAACCGCTGTTCGACGAGGTGCTGGCCGTACTGCCGTTCGAGCCACGGGTGATGGCGGAGCTTGGCGGACCAGCGACCACCTATGTCGGGCACCCGGCTCTGACCCGGCAGACGATGCGCGAGTTCCAGCCGGAGCGTGGAGTGCTGCTGCTGCTGCCGGGGAGCCGGGTCGGAGAGCTGAAGCGCCATTTGGGGCTGATGCGGGCTGCCGCCGAAGCGCTGCGCGGCCATCCGAGGGTCAGCGGCTTCGTATTGCCGACCTTGAGCGGGCTGAAGGAACGGCTGGAGGCCGAGGTAGCGGCCTGGCGCGTGCCTGTACGGGTGGTGGCCGGAACGGCCCGAGATCAGGCGTTCGCCGACGCGGTGGGGGCGTTCGCCGTCAGCGGCACCGTAACCTTGGAGCTCGCCATGGCGGCGGTGCCGATGGTGGTGACCTATGTCGGAGACCGCGGGCAGGCGAAGCGTTATGCCCAGCTCGATCGACCGCCCATGGTGGCCCTGCCCAACATCATCGCCGGCCGCGAAGTGGTGCCGGAATTGCTGTTTCCTGCCGAGGTGGACCCGGCGAAGGTAGGGCCGGCGCTCAAGGCACTGCTTGACGACGTCGCCGCCCTCGATGCCCAACTCGCCGCGTTCCGCGAGATCCGGGCGTTGATGCAAAAAGGGGCGCCCGAGGCACCCCTGGTGGATCCCGCCGAGCGGGTGCTCGCGGCGCGGCTCAGCCGCGATTGGTAATCGACACGTAGTCGCGCGTCGGGGAGCCCTGATAGAGCTGGCGCGGGCGGCCGATCTTCTTCTGCGGGTCGGCGATCATTTCCTTCCACTGAGCAATCCAGCCCACGGTACGGCTGAGCGCGAAGATGGCGGTGAACATCGAGGTCGGGAAGCCGATCGCGTCGAGGATGATGCCCGAGTAGAAATCGACGTTCGGGTAGAGCTTGCGGTCGATGAAGTACTGATCGGAAAGCGCGATCTTCTCGAGCTCCTTGGCCACCTGCAACGTCGGCGACAGGTTGTCGGCGCCCAGCTGGGCCAGCACGTCGTTGGCGGCCTGCTGCATCACCTTGGCGCGAGGATCGTAGTTCTTGTAGACGCGGTGGCCAAAGCCCATCAGGCGGAAGCCCGAATTCTTGTCCTTGGCCTTCTCGATGAACTCGGGGATGCGGTCTACCGTGCCGATCTGCTTGAGCATGTTGAGCGCCGCCTCGTTGGCGCCGCCGTGGGCTGGCCCCCAGAGGCAAGCGACGCCGGCGGCGATGCAGGCGAACGGGTTGGCGTCGGACGAACCGGCGAGCCGCACGGTCGAGGTCGAGGCGTTCTGCTCGTGGTCGGCATGGAGCATGAAGATCAGGTCCATGGCGCGCGCCACAACCGGGTTCACGACATAGTCCTCAGCCGGGACGGAGAAGCACATGCGCAGGAAGTTCGACGAATAGTCAAGGTCGTTGCGCGGGTACACGAAAGGCTGGCCCACCGAGTACTTGTAGGCCATGGCGACGATCGTCGGGATCTTGGCGACCATGCGGATCGAGGCGATCTCGCGCTGCTGCGGATCGTTGATGTCGGTCGAGTCGTGGTAGAAGGCTGCCATCGCGCCCACCACCCCGCAGACGATGGCCATCGGATGCGCATCGCGACGGAAGCCGCGATAGAAGTAGTGCATCTGCTCGTGGACCATGGTGTGCTTCGTCACCCGGTCGGTAAAATCGGCCAACTGCGCCTTGTTGGGCAGCTCGCCGTAGAGCAGCAGGTAGCAGACTTCCAGATAGTTCGATTTCTCGGCCAGCTGCTCGATCGGGTAGCCGCGGTACATCAGCTCGCCCTTGTCCCCGTCGATATAGGTAATCGAGCTGTCGGTGGCGGCCGTCGAGGTGAAGCCGGGATCGTAGGTGAACAGGCCCGTCTTGGCGTAGAGCGACCGGATGTCGATGACATCGGGACCGACGGAGCCAGAGAGCACCGGGAACTCGAAAGTCTGGTCCCCGATGGTGAGTTTGGCGACGGTATCGGTCATTAGGCTCTCCTTTGTGGCCGAGGGCCCGGCAGGAAGGCAGCGGGCCGGCCAGATGGTCGTTTATGCGAGCAGGTTCGTTGGCGTAACGTATCTAGGTGGGGTCTGCAACACGTGGGTGAACACGGCTGACCTAATTGGAATCTCCGATTGTTATCAGCTGGCCTGATCCTGTAGCCGGGCAAGCGTTTCGTCGCGGCCGATCAGTACCATGACCTCGAAAATCCCCGGCGAGACAGTGCGTCCGGTGAGGGCGGCGCGCAAGGGCTGCGCCACCTTGCCGAGCTTCAGCCCCCGCGCTTCCGCAAAGCTGCGGGCGGCGGCGTCGATGGCGGCAACCGTCCACTCGTTGAGGCCGCGAAGTACCTCGATGAAGGCGCCGATATTCGCGCGAGCATCCGCGGTGAGCTGCGCGTCAGCGGCGGCATCGATCGCCAGAGGACGGACCGCGTAGATGAACTGAGCCAGGTCGATGAGCTCAAGCACTGTCTTGGCACGCGGCTGCAGCTCGGGCAGGGCTGCGAGTGCGGTGTCCCTGTTGGCGCGCAGGCCATTTGCATCGGCCAGGCGGCCGACTTCCTGCGCGGTGGCCAGCATCACCTCATAGAGGTGCGCCGGCTTGGCCTCGCGGATGTAGTGACCGTTGATGTTCTCGAGCTTGGCGAAGTCGAAGCGCGCGGCGCCCTTGTTCAGCGCGTCGAGGCTAAACCATTCGACCATCTGCTGGGTCGAGAAGATCTCGTCGTCCCCATGGCTCCAGCCGAGCCGCGCGAGATAATTGCGGATCGCTTCGGGCAGATAGCCCATCTGGCGGTAGGCCTCGACGCCGAGCGCGCCGTGGCGCTTCGACAGCTTGGCGCCATCCGGGCCGTGGATGAGCGGGATGTGGCTCATCTCGGGGATGAACCAGCCCATCGCGTTGTAGATCACGATCTGCCGGGCGGCGTTGGTCAGATGGTCGTCGCCGCGAATGATGTGGGTGACGCCCATATCATGATCGTCGACGACCACGGCCAGCATGTAGGTAGGCGTGCCGTCCGAACGCAGGATGATAAAATCATCGAGGTTCTCGGTCTTGAACACGACCTCGCCCTGCACATGGTCGTGCACGCGGATTTCCCCCGATAGCGGAGCCTTGATGCGGATCACGGGAGCAACGCCCGTTGGGGCCTCGGACGCATCCCGGTCGCGCCAATAGCCATTGTAGCGCGGAGGCAGCCCGTTGGCGCGCGCGGTCTCGCGCATCTCGGCGAGCTCCTCGGGCGAGCAATAGCAATAGTAGGCCTGGCCACGGGCGAGCAGCTCGTTGGCGACCTCGGCGTGCCGCGCGGCGCGGCTGAATTGCATGAAGGGCTCGCCGTCCCAATCGAGGCCGAGCCATTTGAGGCCGTCGAAAATCGCCTGCACGGCAGCATCCGTCGAGCGTTCGCGGTCGGTGTCCTCGATCCTCAGCAGCATCTTGCCGCCGGTGTGGCGCGCGAAAGCCCAGTTGAACAGGGCCGTGCGTGCGCCGCCGATATGCAGGTAGCCGGTGGGCGAGGGGGCGAAGCGAGTGACGACGGGGGTAGCCATGGGTTGGGATGCAATCTCCGTGTTGGCCGGCTGTGTATGCGGGTGCGGGATGAAGCGCAAGCGGCCCGCTGGTAGCGGACTGGCTGCGTGTGTAGCATGGCTCCGGCTTGGGGGAACAAGTGGCGCAGCCGGGGGATATTGCACTCGCCGATCGCACCGGCGTGCCAGAGCTGGCGCCGGCGAAATTGCCATTGCCCGAAGCCTGGCTGCCAGAACGTAAGGGCGTGTTGCCGGGGGTGCGCGCCGCATTCGCTGATGCGCTGGAGCATCGGCGTCTGTTTCTCCTGATGCCGTTCGCGATGATCGCTGGCTTGGTGGTGGCGTTTCAGTTGCCCAATGAGCCGGAGCCCATGTTGTTGGGGGCAGGGACGGCGGCCGCCATCGGCGTGATCGCGTTGAGCTGGCGTTCGCTGCTGTGGAGCCGCGTTGCCGGTCTGGCAGCATCGTTCTGGCTGGGCTTCTGCCTGTTGAGCATCCACGGCGCGCTGTTCGGAACCGAGATGCTGGCACGACCTGCCTACGGCGCATACGAGCTTCACGTCGATGAGGTGCTGATGGCCAATGCCGGCGGCGTTCGTGCGGTGGTTTCGGGCATCGTGCCGCGCGAGGGAGCGCGGGCCCTGCCGGTGCGGCGGGCTCGCATTGTGATCGATGGTGCACCGGATCTGGCGCCGGGCGACGTGATCCGCGGTCGGGCGCGGTTCTACGCCGTCCCGGGGCCGGTGGTGCCGAACGGTTTCGACACGCAGTTCCACGCCTTCTTCGATGGCATCGGCGCCTATGGCAGCACGATTGGGGCGGTGGAGCGCGTGAGCGCGGGGGCCGAGGGAACGCCGCAGCGGGTGATCGACGGTATCCGGCGCTCCATTGCTGCGAAGATCGACGCCGTGCTGCCGCAGCCCTCCGCCGGCATTGCCCGGGCGCTGATCACCGGTGACCAGAGCGCGGTGACCGAGGAAGCACGTGAGGTGATGGCGACTGCAGGGCTCGCGCACGTATTGTCTGTTTCCGGCCTGCACCTGACGCTGGTTGCCATGCTGGTGATGGCGACCTTGCGAGGCGGCCTGGCCCTGGTCGGTGGCTTCGATCGCTTCGTGTCGGTGAAACGGCTTTCCGCGATTGGCGCGATCGTCGCCTCGCTCGGGTACTTCGCCATATCGGGCGGCAACGTCGCGGCGCTGCGCTCGACCATCATGATCGTGCTGGTGCTTGGGGCGGTGGTGGCCGGACGGCGGGCACTGACCATGCGGAACGTCGCAATCGCCGCGGTCATCATCATCGTCACCGATCCGGCGAGCGTGTTCCGGCCGAGCTTCCAGCTTTCGTTCGCTGCCGTGGTGGCATTGATTGGGGCGTGGGAGATGATGCGGCCGAGCGATGAGCGGGATCGCAGTTGGCTCGGCCGGATCGGGGCCTATTTCGTAGGTGGCGCGCTCACCAGCCTGGTGGCCGGTGCGGCCACGCTGCTGTTCTCGATCTACCACTTCCAGCAGACGGCGCCCCTTAGCGTGCTCGGCAACCTGTTGTCGCTGGTGCTGATCGGCTTCGTGATGATGCCTGCGGCGCTGGTGGCGACGCTGCTCATGCCGTTCGGGCTCGAAGCGCCACTTCTTGTGGTCATGGGCTGGTCCATCGACGCCATGCTCTGGGTGGCGAGCATAGTCGCAGGATGGAGCGCGGGGATAAGTGCCAGCCCGCTGCTGCTGCCCGTGGCCCTGATCCTGGGGCTGGGAGCGCTGGCCTGGTTCGCGTTCCTGACGACATGGCACCGATACATCGGACCCGTGCTGCTGGTGCCGGCGGTGCTGCTGCTGGCGCTTGACCGGCCCCCGGACGTGCTGATCTCGGACACGACCCAGGCGGTAGCCATGCGGGGAGCCCAGGGGTTGGCGCTCGTTGCGGGGAAGCCGGACAGCTTCGCCGTGGAGGTTTGGCGCGAGACCTATGCCGAGCCATTGAAACCGGCGCCGCTGCTGAAATGCGACAGCATCGGCTGCTACGGTGCGAGCCCGGCAGGGTTCACCGTGGCTGTGGCAACGGACCCCGCCGCGTTCTTCGAGGATTGCGCGCTGGCCGACCTGATACTCATTCGCCGGCGGGCGCCGGATGGTTGCGGCGCTGATACGGTGGTCGACGCCGATACGCTCGAAGCGGGCGGTATCCAGTGGCTGCGCTGGAATCCTGCTTCCCGGACGTTCGAAGTGCGGCCAGCAGTGCCGCCGGGAGACCGGGCATGGCGGGTGCCTCACTAGCTTGCCGCAATCCCGCCCGGATCATGGTTAACGGCCGTTTACCTTACGGCTTGAACAGCGGCTCGGGCAGGCCCGGGACGTCGAGTTCGACTGCGAACAAGCCGCCGGCCGTGGGCTGCTCGACTTCCTCCTGCGGGGTCATGTTCTCGCGGGCGGTGGTGAGGAACAGCGTCTTGTAGTCGGGACCGCCGAAAGCCGGGCAGGAGACGCGGGTGACGCCGGGAACCTCGACCACCTTGTCGAGCTTGCCGTCGGGCGAGATGCGGATCGCCTTGCCGCCGCCCCACCGGGCATTCCAGAGAAAGCCTTCGGAATCGACCACGGAGCCGTCTGCACCGCCCGGGCCGTCCATGGAGAAGAAGTCCTCCCAATCGCCGATCGGCATGCCGGTGTCGGGGTCGAGGGGGCAGCGGACGATCATCTTCCCGGCATCGGTGAAGTAGGCCGTGCGTCCGTCGGGCGAGAAGCAGATGGAATTGGGAACGCGGACGCCCGACAGGATCCTGGTGAGTTGCCCCTTCCGGTAGTGCCAGACGCCGCCCACACCGGCTTCGGCACGGCGGCCCATGGTGCCGATCCAGAAGCCGCCGGCGCGGTCCACGCGGCTGTCATTAGTGCGGTTGGTGGGCACGTCTGCCTCGACCTCGATGATCGGGGTGTGGCTGTCGTCGCGGAAGTCGTACTTGACGAGGCAGCCCGACTGCGTGACCGCCAGCGTGTGCTCGTCGATGACGCCGGCGGCGCTCACCGTGTCCTTGAAGGTGATGCGGTCGACGATGTGTCCCTGATCGTCGGCGCTCAGCAGGGTCTGGTTGAGGATGTCGAACCAGAAGATGCGGCCGAGCAGCGGGTGCCAGAACGGGCCCTCGCCCAGTTCGCAGCGGCTGTCGACGAAGAGTTCGGCCTGAAGGTTCATCGCGGTTTCCCCTGATCGTACGCGGTGACGGCGGCTTTGGCCCGTTCGGCGACGTCGCTGACCGACATGCCGGGCTTGTAGATGTAGGTGCCCAGCCCGAAGCCGGCGCACCCGGCGGCGAAGTACTCGGCAAAGTTGCCGGGGTTGGCGCCGCCCACGGCGTAGAGCGGGATGGCGGGCGGGAGCACCGCCTTCATCGCCTTGATGCCCCCTGGGCCCAGCACCTCAGCCGGGAAGAATTTCAGGCCGGTGGCTCCCGAACGGATGGCCGTGAATGCGTCGGTCGGCGAGAAGACGCCGGGATATGAGCGCATGCCCCGGCTGATCGTCTCGGCAATGACGGCGGGGTTGGTGTCCGGGGAGACGACGAAGCGGCTGCCGGACGTTTCGACCCGGACGACATCTTCAACGCTCAGAACCGTGCCCGCTCCGATCAGGGCGCGACCACGGAAATCCTGGGCAGCCAAGAAGATCGACCTGGTCGCTTCGGGGGAGTTGAGCGGCACCTCGATCATTGTGATGCCAGCCGCAACCAGTGCTTCGCACACGGTGAGGGTTTCCGGTGGGGTGATGCCGCGTAGGATGGCGATGAGGTGACGGTGGTCCATGTCTGTGGGTCTTCCGGTTATCCCTGCCGTGCGGCGTTGAGGCCGGCGAGCGTGGCGTCGGTAGCGTCGATGATGCGGGTCCTGGCGCCGAGCTTGTCGAAGGCACCCTGGTAGAGGCTGCAAAGGCCGACGCTGCCGATCAGAGGGATCTCGGCCTCGGCGATCCAGTCGCGCTGGCCGCCGATCTCGGCGCCGATGAGGAGGCCCGAGAGGAAGCCGGCGCACCAGGCGGGCGAGCGGCCGGAGAGTAGGGCGCCGGCGCGAACCTTGAACAGCGTGGCTGTGAGGCGCTGGGGTTGGTCGAGGCCCTGGGACAGGCCAGCGTCGAACCCAAGGTCACGGTCGCCCCCTTCGAGCTCGCCGTTGAGAGAATGGCGGAGCACGGAATGCGTGCGAAGGAGCTCGAAGACCTCGCCGGTCATCGCCGAGGAGAAGCGGCGGAGGGTCGGGCCCTCGAGGATCGCCCACTTGGAGTGGGTGCCGGGCATGACGGCGAGGCCGGAGAAGCCGGGGACGATAGCCGAGAGGCCGAGAAGCTGTGTCTCCTCGC
>JAEYTN010000151.1 GCA_023433985.1 Pseudomonadota bacterium
TTTTCGACCTGCCGCAGCACGAACTCGTCAAGTATCGCTCGAGCACCACCGCCCCCGCCGATTTCGACGCCTTCTGGCAGGCGACGCTCGCCGAGGCCCGGCAGCACCCGATCGACGCCGTGTTCACGCCATTCGACGCCGGGTTCACCGCCGTCGAGGTTTTCGACGTCACGTTCTCAGGCTTCGGCGGTCACCGGATCAAGGGCTGGTACATCAAGCCGGCGGGGCGCGAGATCACCGGCACGGTCGTCAAGTATATCGGCTACGGCGGCGGGCGCGGCTTTCCGCAGGAGCACCTGCTGTGGCCCGTCACCGGCCGCGCCGTGTTCGTGATGGATACCCGCGGGCAGGGCAGCAGCTGGACGGTCAGCGAGACGCCGGATCCGGTCGGCTCCGACCCAGCGCATCCGGGTTTCATGACCAGGGGCATCCAGGACAAGTCGAGCTACTACTACCGCCGCGTCTTCACCGACGGCGTGCGCGCCATCGATGCGGTGCTGACCCGGCCCGAGACCAACCCCGAGAAGATCGCGGTGGTCGGCGGCAGCCAGGGTGGCGGTATTTCCATCGCCGTCGCCGGACTCGACCCTCGCGTCAAGGCGGCAATGCCGGACGTGCCGTTCCTCAGCGATTTCCGCCGCGCGGTCGGCCTCACTGCCCGCGACCCCTACAGCGAGATCGTGCGCTACCTCGTGGTGCACCGCGGCAATGTCGAGAAGGTCTACGAGACGCTGAACTACTTCGACGGCATCCATTTTTCGGCGCGCGCCCGGATGCCGGGGCTGTTCTCGGCGGGGCTGATGGACGACGTCTGCCCGCCCTCGACCGTCTACGCCTCGTTCAACGCCTGGGGCGGCGAGAAGCAGATCGAGGTCTACGCCTTCAACAACCACGAAGGCGGCGGCGTCTTCCAGGATCGCGCCCAGGTGGCGTGGCTGAAGCAGACGCTGGGCTGAGCAAGAAAATGGCGGGGCCGAAACCCCGCCATTCCACATTCGCAAGGACGCCGGTTACTCGGCCGGGGCCTCTTCGGCAGGTACGCACCGCCCATCGACCAGAATCTGGCCTTCGGGGCACTGCAGCGGCTGCTCTTCAGCCGGAGCCTGCTCCTGGGCAGGAGCCGCCTCTTCCTCGGCCGGCGCAGCTTCTTCTTCAGCCGGAGCAGCTTCTTCCTCAGCCGGAGCCGCCGGTTCCTCGGCCGGAGCGGCCGGTTCTTCCGCCGGCGCGGCAGGCTCCTCAGCCGGGGCCTGCTGTTCGGCTGGCGCCTGCTGCTCGATGGGCACGCACTGGCCGTCGACCAGCTGCTGGCCTTCCGGACAGGTCACGGGCTCTGCAGGTTCCTCGGCGGCAGGAGCCGCTTCCTCGGCCGGAGCCGCCGGTTCCTCAGCCGGAGCGGCGGGTTCCTCAGCCGGGTCGGCAGGCTCCTCGGCAGGTGCCGCCGGCTCTTCAGCCGCCGGAGCCTGATCGCCAGGAGCCTGTTCTTCGGCCGGCTGTTCGCCCTCGGTCAGCGGCACACACTGGCCATCGACCAGTTGCTGACCTTCAGGGCACTCGGTCGCCGGAGTAGCAGGCTGTTCGCCTTCAGCGGGCGCTGCACCTTCCTCGGTGGCAGGCTGCTCGCCTTCGGCCGGCTCTTCACCCTCGGGAGGACGTCCGAGCTCCTCAGCGGCCTGCTCGGGCTCCACCGCCTCCTCAGGCGCCTCCTGCTCGGTTGGCTCCTCCACCGTCGGCGCGAACACCTGGATCGTGTCGCCCGTCGGCTCGGCTGCGACCGCAGCGTTCGGGTCCTCGGTGTTTTCGGCTTCGACGACCTGCACCTCGGTGTTGGTCTGCTGCTGGATGAAGTCGATGTCGATGTTGTTGTTGATCACAACGTTGTTCTGGATGATCACCGGACCGACATACTCGGTCTCGCGGAACCGCTCGCGGCTGCGTTCGCCGAACTCGATGTTGATATTGAGTTCCGGTTCGACGAAACGGCGGACGGGGATGAACACCCAGTCGTCCTCGGGCGGCTCTCCGACGTTCACGTTGATGTCGATCGAGAAGCCGTCACGTTCCGGCGGCAGCGGAGCCCAGCCGACATAGTCGTTGCTGCGCCGCCAGCTCACCCACGCCGGAGCCCAGCGGTTGCCCGGCACCCAGCACCAGCCGAGACGGCGGTCATCCACCCAGCGGCCATAGTGGTACACAGCCCAGGCGAAGGGCTCGCGGGACTGGAAATACCAACCCCGGTCGCGCAGGTAGATCCAGCGACCGCGCGTGTACGGGCGCCAGTCGTCATCGACGCGCGGACAGAAAACGTAGCGGTAGCGCGGGTGCTTCACCCACACGCCATGCGGCCGAAGCTCGCCGAAGAAGATGTTGAAGCTGACACGGGCTTCCTGAGCCTGTGCGGCAGTCACGCCGAAGGGTGTCGTCATCTCCACCATCGGCGCAGCGGCAAGGATTGCGATTGCCGCTATTCCTCCCAGGAGTCGGGACGTTTTCATTAGTCTCTCCTTGTTCTTGTCCACCACCACCCGGCACGCAAAACAACTGCGCGTCGGGTCGGTTCCAACAAGGAGGGGCGTCAGCCGGCGAGCGTGTCGACCTTTCGCAGGGCCGGGAAGAGCCGCGACCAGAGCAGCACCACGGCAATCGTGCCGATGCCGCCGACGGCGACGGCCATGACCGGGCTCATCACGCCGGCCGAGATGCCGGCGCGGAATTCGCCCAACTGGTTCGACGTGCCGATGAACAGCGAGTTCACGGCGTTCACGCGTCCGCGCATGTGGTCCGGCGTCATCAGCTGCACCAGCGACGAGCGCACCACCACGCTCACCGTATCCGCAGCGCCGAGGATCAGCAGCATCGCTACCGACAGCGCAATATCGGTGGAGTAGGCGAAGACGACCGTCGCCACGCCGAACACGGCCACGGCCCACAGCATCTTGACGCCAACCTTGTGCTGCAGCGGGAAGCGCGCCAGCAACAGCGACATCGCCACCGCGCCGATTGCCGGCGAAGTCCTGAGCAGCCCCAGCGCCCACGGCCCCGCATCCAGAATGTCGCGGGCATAGACCGGCAGCAGCGCGGTCGCTCCACCGAGCAACACGGCGAACATGTCGAGCGAGATCGACCCGAGCATCACCGGCTTCGACCAGATGAACGCTACGCCCGCGAACACGGATTGGAACGTCACCGGCGCTCGCGTCGGCATCGTCGCCGGCCGCTTGATCCGCACCACGTTGTAGCTCGCACCGACAAAGGCGAGAGCAGCGGCGGCGAACGGTACGACATCGCCGAACCCGTAGAGCACTCCGCCCAGCGCCGGCCCGATCACCAGCGCCGTCTGCATCACCGAGGTGGAGGTGGCGACCGCCTGCGTCAGCTGCGCGCCGGGCACGATTCCCGGCAGCAGCGCCGCCATCGTCGGCCGCTCGAATGCCGCCGCAGCGCCCATCACCGCCACGCCGACGAAGATCGCCCAGACCGGGAGCCAGTCCTGCCATACGCCGACGGCGACGACGACCATCGTTACCGCCTGCAGCAACTGGCAGACGAACGCGATGATCCGCCGATCAAACTGGTCCGCCACCTGTCCCGCCACCAGCGTCAGGGCCAGCATGGGCAGGAACTGGAACAGCCCTACCAGGCCCAGGTCGAAGGGGTTGCGCGTCGTGTCGTAAACCAGCCAGCCGATCGCCACCGCCGATCCCTGGAACCCCATCGACGACAGGGCGCGCGAAAAGACGAAGTGGCGAAACGATGAAAGCTTGAGGACGTGCGGCGGGGCAGGGACGTCGGTAGCGGTTGTCATTGTTCAACGCAATGACAGGTCGCGCCTGCGCCAGCAAGCGGTGGAGGCTCGTCAAATCGTTCTACCCTCGGCCCGAAGCACTTTCCCACTTGCGCCGAACCGTACGGTACGGTACGCCAGCACTTGCCGCAGAGGAGCGGTGGCCTACGAACCGGATGGGGAAGCCTTGACCGTTATCGCGCACAGCGACGAAACGTTCACGCCGCGCCAGCAACAGGTGCTGACGGCGGCGCTCGACCTGCTGGTCGAGCAGGGGGACCGGCTGACGATGACCTCGGTCGCCCGCCGCGCCTCGTGCTCCAAGGAAACGCTGTACAAGTGGTTCGGCGACCGGGACGGATTGCTTACCGCCACCGTGCAGTGGCAGGCCGCCAAGGTGAAGGCGCCGCATGTCGACCGCTACCGGCTCGACGCGCCGTCGCTGCGCAAGAGCATCGAGCAGTTCGCCCGTGACCTGCTCGGGACCATCGTCGGCGAGGTTTCCGTCACGCTCAACCGCCTCGCCGTCACCCACGCCGTGGGCGAGGAGAGCGGGCTCGGCGCCATCGTGCTCGAAAACGGGCCGCTCGCCATCCGCAAGCGGCTGAAGCCGGTGCTCGAGGCCGGACGCGACGCGCGCCTGCTTCGCTTCGATTCATCCGAGGAGGCGTATCGCAGTTTCTTCGGCCTCGTGGTCCGCGATGTCCAGATCCGTCTGCTGCTGGGGGAACCGATTCATCCCTCCGAAGCCGAGGTGAACAAGGAAGCGGCGCGCGCCACCGAGCAGT
>JAEYTN010000170.1 GCA_023433985.1 Pseudomonadota bacterium
GTACCCCGGAGTACGCCAGGATCGGACGGAGCGAGCAAGAAGCTCTTCAAGCTGCCCCGACCCGTCACGGGCAGCCAGTCGCCAGCGGCGTGAACAACGCCCGCGATGCTCATCCCGGAACCGCAAATTGCCAAAGCCTTGTTCCCGTATGGAACAGGCTTGCCATCGCGCAGGTCGACGACGTCGTAGCGCGACAGGTTTGGAACCATCAGCGCAGCGGCCTCCGCGTCGTTGATCATGAAGACATGTGTGGCACCGGTGGCAGCGCGAATGTCATTGCGGGTGACTCGCCAGTTGTGGTGCTCGAAGTCGACTGCGTCGCCGCTGATCTGACCTGCGAACGCGAACGCCACCTTGTCCGGACAGCGCGGGATCGACTTCAGGTAGCGTTCCACCGCCTGCATCGGCTCGTCGAAATCGGCCGTGTTCAGCAAGGCGAAGTTGTTGACTGACAACTCGTCGATGTCTGAGATCGCGAGAGTGATATAAGTTCCCCCGAATACGCCAACGAGTGCCTGCCGGAAGTGCTCGGTCATGGTGTGATCCTCCATCTGTGGGGCGATCATGAAGCGTCGCAGATGGCGCTTCTTGATCTGGATCAGTCCCGCCGGCTTTTGCGCCCGGGTGGGCGAGCACTACTTCAGGCTGCGGAGTGTGGGGGTAGTCCAGCCGCGAGCCTCGAGCTCGCGGCGGATGGACTCGGGCATTTCCCGACACTGGCAATTCTCGGCGTGGAGCAGGTGCCAGTTCAGCCGCTGCTCAAGTGAAGCGTTGCGGGGCATCTTGTGCGTGAGGTGCCACTCCCTGTTCAACTTCATGGCACGCCTCAGCGGGCCGTGAAGACGGGGACGGCGGCCTGGCTCAAGACGTCCCGGGTAACGCCGCCCAGTGCCCATTCGCGCATCCGCGAATGGCCATAGGCGCCGAGGACGATCAGGTCGGCACCCGAACGGCCGGCTTCGTTGAGGATGGCAGCCGAAACGTTGCTCCAACCGTCGATGAGCCGGACCTCGCTGCGGATATCATGCCGGCTCAGGTAGCGGCCGATGTCTTCATCGACTGCTTCCCCGCGCTGCTCGCTGGATCCATCCTCCTCCACCACCGCGATGGTCACCTGATCTGCGGCCTGCAGGAGCGGAATGGCCGTGGCAAGCGCCACGGCAGCCTCCCGCGTGTTCTTCCAGGCGACGAGGACAGACGCGTAGCGGACCGGCGCCCTGTGGCCGGGCGGGACAAACAGGCACGGACGCCCTGACTCGAAGAGAACAGCCTCCTCGACCCGGTGTTGCTTGTTGGGGTCGCCATAAGGGCGGGTGCCGACAAACAGATCGGAAAAGCGGACTTCGCCGGCCAGAGCCGCGGCGAGCTGCCCCGGAAACAGGTCGAGGCGCCGCAGCTCGAAATTCAACCCGGTGGCGGCCAGTCGCGGGCGCAGCTTGTCTGTCACCGCCGCGGCCCTGTTCACGGAGTCGGCGATCAGTTCCTGCAGGAATCCCGACCCCGAGGGGTCGGTGATGGTCAACACCTCGGGCATCTCGTGGACCTGCAGTCCAGTGAGACGAGCGTCGAGAACGCGGGCCAGCGCCGAGGCGTGCTCGATGCGGACCTCATCTTCGTTGGAGCCGGTCAGGTGAACGGCGATGTCCTTGATCATCCTGCCCCCCATCACGCCGGTATGGCCACGGGGGCAAAGTGCGATCCGATGAAATACGGCCACACGATCAGCCCCAGCAGGCCCATCCAGAAATCGAGCTTGATATAGCCGATGCTGAAGAGCCAGCCCGCGAACCACAACGCTCCTAGTGAAGTATGCTGCGTAATTTGAATGCGCTCCATCGCGCTATCTCCCGGTGCAAAGCTTGCGTCGAACTACAGAACCGAAATCTTGTTGGTCACCCTGGACACGCCGGGCACACACCAGACCGTGCTCTCCGCGACGCCCTTCTCGTGCCATGAGGTGACGTTGCCACTCAGCACCACTTCACTGCCGTTCACCGCAACAGAAATCCGTTCGGCGTCGAGTGGAGAAAGCGAGGCAAAGGCCTGTCGGATCTTTTCCTCGACGCGCTCCGGATTTACCGGCGGCCGGATCTGCACATCGCTGCGCACTTCGCGCACGCCACTCAGGTGCTCCATGTCGCTCAGGGCCGCCTGCAGTTGGAAGGGCCAGTCGACATCTCCGTGCAGCGTGATGGCATTGTCCTTCACCGCGATGTGCAGCCGGCCGGCTGGTACAGAGACGTTAGAACTCAGGCGGTTGTACGCCTGTTCGGCGAGCGCCTCGTCGGAGGTCCGTGACATGCCCGGGAGCTCGACCGATATCTGGTTAATGACGGCCTTGACGCCCCTCACTGTGCCGGCGACCTGCTCTGCCGTCGCCCTTTCGATGAGGCTCGGCACATGCCCGGTCAGGGTGACGATGCCACCCCGCACCGCGACACCCACATGGCTCGAGTTGATTGCCGGGTTCATGTCCAGCCCTTCGGACACCGCGGCTTGCAGCTTGTGGTCCTCGCGCACTTCCGAACTCCTCCGTATGTCGATGAGGAACGTTAGGCCTGGCGTTCCCGCGGCTTATTGATCTGCCGCAATTCAGTGAGACATAAGCACCGGCAACCGTCGACGCGACAGCACCTGCTTGGTCGCGCCGCCCAGGACGAACTCGCGCAACCGATTGTGGCCATAGGCACCCATGACAAGCAGGCCGGCCCCCGCATCCAGCGCGACGTCCTGCAGGGCGGATCCGATCGGGCGGTCACCGCGCGAGAACAGCTCGGTACTGACGCTCAAACCATGCTCGGAGAGGTGTCGCTGGAGGTCCGGCAGTCGCAGCTCGTCCATCGGCTTGTCGTCAGTGGCCGCGATGATGGTGACGTGTTTGGTCTGGCCGAGAACCGGAAAAGCGTCGCGAATTGCCCGCGCGGCCGCCCTGCCACCGTCCCAGGCGATCGCGACGGACTCGAGATGACCGGTGGACTCGTCCGCAGGAAATACCCAAACGGGACCGCCGCTACCGAACAGCACTCCCTCGACGAGGTCGAACTGCTCCCAACTCCCCTCTGCCGGCACCATAAACGTATGGTCGAATGATCGGGCGATCCCGGCCAGGTAAGATGGGGCGCGATCGAGTGTACCGCGCCACCTACGCACCATCACCTCCATCTGGAACCGCCTGGCGACGGCCCGGGCGCTCTCGGTGAGTTCGTCGGCATGCGCGCGACTGCGCTGCTCGGCGATGGCGATCATTTCCGGAACATCGATGATCGCGTAGCCGAGCAGG
>JAEYTN010000432.1 GCA_023433985.1 Pseudomonadota bacterium
ACCAGGTCCGAGCCCGGCACCATCTGCTGCACCAGCGCGTATTCGGGCACCGTCACCACGATCCGGCGCGAGAGCTGCATCCGCGCCAGCGTCCCGTCGATCGGGCTGACCCCGAACTGCCGGCGCGTCGTCGGCGAGATATGGTTGAGGCTCAGGTACTCGTCGAGCCCGATGGCGCCCTGCCCCGCCAGCGGATGCCGGTCCGACACGAGGCAGGCGATGTCCGACTTCATCAGCGCCATGTAGCGCAGGTTCTGCGGCGGCACCGGATAGTTACCGATCACCGCGTCGAGCTGTCCCGTCTCGAGCTCGTGCGCGAAATCGCCCTGCCCGGCCGGCGCCGTGAACTCCAGCGTCGCCTGCGGCGCCTCCGCCCGGAACGCCGCCGTCAGCCGCGGAATGAGGAAGATCTCGAAGCAGTTCGCCGCCGCGATCCTGATCTGCCGCCGCGCCTCGAACGGGTCGAACACCTCGTCGGGCTGGATCAGCTGGTGCAGGTCGTCGAGCAGTTGGTCCACCGTCAGCCGGATTTCCTCGGCCCGCTCGGTCAGCACCATCGTCTGGCCACTGCGCACCAGCAGCGGATCGCCGAATACCTCGCGCAGCCGCTTCAGCGTCGCGCTGATCGCCGGCTGGCTCTGCCGCAACAACGTCGCCACGCGCGACACGCTGCGCTCCGCCAGCAACAGCTGCAACACGCGCAACTGCTTGAGGTCGAGGTTTTCCGTCTCCGTCGCAAAGGGCATCGCGTTTCCCGCCTTTCGCCCCTCCCCGATTACGCACTTCAACGCATCCAGGAGCCGGGCGCAAGCACTCCCGCCGCTAGGAATTTCGTCCTGCGCCACACGGCGCTCCACGGCCCGCCCGCTTGACCGGTCCCGGCGGGCTCGTCTCTCCTCACCTCACACGAGCACGGAGATGGCCCATGGCAACCCTCATCCGCAACGGCCGGGTGCTGACCAACGACGCGTCGCGGCAGGTCCACGACCGCGCCGACATCCTCATCGACGGCGAAAAGATCGTCGCCATCGGCACCGACCTCGATACTTCCGCCTGGCCCGGCATCGAAGTCGTCGACGCCGGGCGCCACCTCGTCATGCCGGGCTTCGTCGATGCGCACATGCACTCGAACGAAGGCTTCGAGATGGGCCGCTACGACAACCTGCCCCTCGAGATCTGGCTGAGCGAAGTCTACCCGCCCTTCAACGCCCACAGTCTTTCCTGGGAGGATCACTACCTCCGCGCCATGCTGGTGGCGGTCGTGTCGGTCAAGTCCGGCGTCACCACGCTGCAGGACGACTGTATCAACATGTTCTTCGATCCCAACGCGCTCGATGCCACCGCCAGCGCCTATCGCGACCTGGGCCTGCGCGCCTCGATCACGTCCTCGATGTGGGATCACTCCTTCCTAGAAGGCCTGCCCTTTGTCGCCGACCTCGTCCCGCCCGATCTCAAGGCACGCCTCGAAGCCCTGCCGCAGGTGCCGTGGCAGGAGCAGCTCTCGCTCTTCCGGCAGCACTCCGCCAAGTGGCACGAGCATGACGGCATCCGCATCATCCTCGGCCCTTGCGGCCCCCAGCGCTGCTCGGACGCGCTGATGGAGGAAGTCTCCGCCCTCTCGGCCGATCTCGACCTCCCCATCCATTGCCACGTCCTCGAAACCAAGACCCAGGCTGTCACCGGCCAGGAATTCTACGGCAAGACCCTCGTCGCCCATTTGAAGGACGTCGGCGCGATGACGCACCGGCTGACCATGAACCACGCCATCTGGCTCACCGACGAAGACATCGAGATCATGGGCGAGGCCGGCTGCTCCACCACCCACAATCCGCTCGCCAACATGAAGCTCGGCTCCGGCGTCTCGCCCGTCCGCGCGCTCCGCAAGGCTGGCGTCAACGTCGCGCTCGGCTGCGACGGCGTCGCCTCCGCCGATACCGCCGACATCTTCCATGCCATCAAGGCCGCCGCCATGATCCACAAGATCGGCGGCTTCGACTACGAGCACTGGCTCGGCGCCCACGACGCCTACGACATGGCCACCCATGGCGGCGCCAAATCTGCCATGCTGGAAGACCGCATCGGCTCGCTCGAAATCGGCAAGGACGCCGACATCATCCTGCTCGATCGCTACGACTGGGGCTTCCTGCCGCTCCACGACCCGATCCAGCAGATCGCCTTCTCGGTCAACTCCGACGCGGTGAAGACCTCCTTCATCCGTGGCCGCAAGGTCATGGAGAACCGCCGCCTCCTCCTCGTCGACGAAGACGATCTGCGCAGCCGCATCTCCGAGGCCGCCGAGCGCTTCCGCCGCGACGATTGCCCGAAGATGAGCGAAGGCGCCGCCATCGTCCGCCCCTACCTCGACCAGATGTACCGCAAGGCGACCGGCCGTCAGGACATCCTGCTCGGCAACCGCGTCCGCCGCCAGGCGCCGCTCGTCTCATGATCACCGCCGCAGTCATCGGCGCCGACGGCATGATCGGCCGCAAGCTCGTCGCCCGCCTGCTGGCGGACGGCACCATCGGCGGCAAACCGCTCGGCCGCCTCATCGTCTCCGACATCCGCGAACCGGCGCTCCCGCCCTCTTCGGTCGAGGTCGTCCCCCTCATCGGCGACATGTCCACGCCCGAAATGGCCGAGCGCCTCGCTGCCAGCCGCCCCGAAATCGTCTTCCACGTCGCCGCCACCTTCATGGGCCAGGCCGACCTCGATTTCGCCGCCGGCTACCGCATCAACTTCTTCACCGTCTACGCCGCGCTCGAAGCCTTCCGCCGCCTCGGCGCCGCCCCGCGCTTCGTCCACGCCTCCTCCATCGGCGTCTACGGTCCGCCCTTCCCGGCCCTGATCGATGACGACCACCCGGCCCGCCCGGACAGCTCCTACGGCACGCAGAAGCTGATGAGCGAGGCGGTGATCGGCGACTACAGCCGACTCGGCTTCATCGACGGCGTCGCGCTCCGCCTCCCCACCATCGCCATCCGCCCCGGCCCCGCCACGCACGGCAATTCCGGCTTCTTCTCCAACATCATCCGCGAGCCGCTGGAGGGCCGGCGCGCCCTCCTCCTCGCCACCGACGACGTGCGTCACTGGATCGCCAGCCCGCAGAGCGCCATCGGCTACCTCCTGCATGCCGCGACCATCGACCTCGCGCCCCTCGGCGCCGATCGCGCCCTCGTCATGCCCGGCCTCGCCGTCTCGGTGGCTGACGAACTCGCCGCCTTGCGCAACGTCGCGGGCCCCGCCGCCCTCGATCTCATCGACCGCGAGCCGCGCTACCACCCCGAGGACTTCCCCGCCGCCTTCGCCGCAACGCGGGCCGTCGACCTCGGCTTCCAGCCTGCCGAAACCAGCTTCGCCGACATCGTCGCCATGTACCTCGCCGAGCGCTGACCGCGTCACGACACATGCGCAATTGTCGCCTGCTCTATTGTACAC
>JAEYTN010000244.1 GCA_023433985.1 Pseudomonadota bacterium
CGTCCTGGTCGCCCACCACCACGCCGCCATGCCGGTGCAGCACGGCCAGCAGCATCGCCAGGCGATTCTGTTCCAGGCCCACCGCGACGCGACGCGGATTGGATAGCGGCGAGCTGTCCACCAGCGCCTGCACTTCCACCAGCAGCGGGCGCGTGCCCTCGCGGGTGACCATCACGCAGCTGCCGGGCTGCTGCGCACTGCCGGAGAGGAAGATCGCCGACGGGTTGGGCACTTCCTTCAGGCCCTTCTCGCCCATCGCGAACACGCCCAGTTCGTTCACCGCGCCGAAGCGGTTCTTGAACGCGCGCAGCACGCGGAAGCGGCTGCCGCTCTCGCCTTCGAAATACAGCACGGCGTCGACCATGTGCTCCAGCACGCGCGGGCCGGCGATGCCGCCCTCCTTGGTGACGTGGCCGACCAGGAACACGGCGGTGCCGGTCTCCTTGGCGTAGCGCACCAGCCGGGCCGCGCTCTCGCGCACCTGGCTGACGGAGCCGGGGGCGGCGGTCAGCGATTCGGTCCACAGGGTCTGCACGGAGTCGGCGACGATCAGCTTGGGCCGCGCCACCGAGGCGTGCTGCAGGATGGTCTCGATGCCGGTCTCGGCCAGTGCCTGCAGGTTGTCCAGTGGCAGGTCCAGGCGCACGGCACGGCCGGCGACCTGGGCCAGCGATTCTTCGCCGGTGACGTACAGGGCCGGCAGGCTGGCGGACATGCGGGCCAGGGCCTGCAGCAGCAGGGTGGACTTGCCGATGCCGGGGTCGCCGCCGACCAGCACCACGGCACCTTCGACCAGGCCGCCCCCCAGCACGCGGTCGAATTCGCCGATGCCGGTGGTCACGCGGGCTTCTTCGCTGTGGCGGACGTCCTTGAGGGCGGTGATCTTCGGCGCTTCGGCCTTGCCGGCCCAGCCGGAGCGGCGGGCGGCGGGGGGAGCGCCGGCGGCGGTCTCCAGGACGATCTCGCTGAGGGCGTTCCAGGCGCCGCAGTCGGCGCACTGGCCCTGCCATTTGCTGTGCTCGGCCCCGCATTCGGTGCAGACGTAGGCGGTGCGGGACTTGGCGGAGGTCTTGGCCACGGGGAACCTGTCGGGACGGCGAGCGGCTACTGTATCGGCCCGCCGTCTCCGCGGGCGAGACCCGGAAAAACAAAGCCCCGCCGAAGCGGGGCCTTGTCACGACTGGTGCCGGAAATAGGAATCGAACCTACGACCTACGCATTACGAATCGCTGCGTGCGCAGTTTGCCATGATTTGGTATCAGATGGCCTAAGTGCGCTTACAGCAAGGGAAAACCGCGACCTAATGAGGCTTCAGGGGCACTTACGGCGCGTCTGAACACGGCACCTTGTGGTGCGAAACCGTGTCCGTGCCGTGGCCCCGCCACCCACGGAGCCCGCATGAAGTCGAAGATCACCCAGTCCCTCGTCGAGAGGGCGCCCCGCCCCGAGCCGGGCAAGTCGGTCCTGTACGCCGACACCGAGATGAGGGGGTTTTACCTCATCGTCACCGCCACCAAGCGCAGCTTCTACGTGCAGTCCCTCGTGAACGGCCGGCAGGTCCGGACAAAGCTGGGCGACCACCCTGCGATGGACGCCAAGCAGGCCCGCGACGCCGCCCGGCAGACGCTGGTCGGAATGCGCGGCGGGGTCAACCCGAACGAGGAGCGCCGCCGGGCGCGTGCGCGCGGGATCACCCTGCGCGAGGCGCTCGACCTCCACCTGGCGGCAAAGCCGCTGTCCCCGAGGACCAAGGACGACTACCGCTACAACTGCGAGCAGTACCTGTCCGACTGGCTAGACCGCCCGCTGGCCGAGCTCGGCGCGGACCGCTCGGGCGTGCGCGACAGGCACCGCAGGATCACCGAGCGGCACGGTGCGCCCTCGGCGGACAACGCCTTCCGCATCTTCCGGGCCGTGTACAACCGGGGCCTGCGGGAGCACCCGGACCTGCCGCCGAACCCCTGCGGGAACGTGGACTACCACGGGCTGCGGCGCCGCAAGGTGGACGCCCCGACGGACAGGCTCAGGGCTTGGGGCAAGGCGGTGCTCGGCCTCCACCCGGTGCGGCGGGACCTGCACCTGTTCATGGTGCTCACCGGCATGCGGCGCACGTCGGCCTGCGAGGCACGAGCATCCGACCTGGACTTCGCCTCCGGGCGCCTGCACGTGCCCAAGCCCAAGGGCGGATCGACCCGCGCGTTCGACCTGCCGCTGTCCGGACCGCTCGCCGACCTGCTAGGCCACCGCGCCGAGGAGAACCCGCGCCTGCACCGCAAGACTCCGTGGCTGTTCCCCGCCGAGTCGAAGTCGGGCCACGTCGCCGAGGTCGCGCAGCACGAGCTGGACGGTCTGACGGGACACGCCCTGCGGCACACGTTCGCCACGCTCGCCGTGCAGGCCGGCGTCCCGCTGCTCGAGCTGAAGTACCTGCTCAACCACGCGGCGAGCAACGTCACGATGGGCTACATCCACGTCGGTCCCGAGCACCTACGCAAGCACCAGGAGGCGGCGTCGCGCTACATCCTCGAACAGCTCGGCCTCGAATGGACCGAGGGCGAGTGGCCTCCTCACCTCGCAAGCACGCACGCTGGTGCGTTGTAAATAAACGTTCCTCGGAACTGCCGGGAAGGCAGCAGTTCCAGCATTCGTTTACATACGGCGTCGAAAAGTGTGCTTAGCATTCCTCACCAGCTGGTCGCCCGATCAGTGACAACCAACTGGGAAAAATGCACATGAGCCAGAACCGAAACATCGAAACGAACACCAAGGCCGTGGCTGGTATCTACGAGTTCGCTCGCTACCAATTGTTTGCGGTCGCGATCGATCTTGCACCCTCGGAAACCGGCGGCTCCACAGAGCGCCTCGTCTCGGCCTGGAAGCTGATGCCGACGAGTATCCTCAGTGACAGAGACCATGACGACGACGAGGGCTGGGTACTCCTCGAGGCGGTGAAGAAGGACCTCGACGAGGCGACTGCCCTGCGCGGGTTCGGCGCGGACGTACTCGACTGCCACGCGGAGTACGACTGGTACCGTTACTACATCGATTTGGCGGACGTCTACGGCGCAGAGGACTGGCCGACCGCCGCGCTGACTGACTACCTGCGCGGATTCGAGGGCATGCACGAACTCCATGCGCGCGTCACGGCTGCCCTCGTGTGGGAGAAGGCGAAGCACCTCTACAACGCCCAGAAGGCGGATGACCCCGAAGCTCAAGTCCCCGTCATGACGCCTGAGGAAGCGGCTGCCTGATCCGCAGTCGGCGCGCGACGCATCATAAGGCGATGAAATGAAAGGGCCACCGTGACGGTGGCCCTTTTTCCATACACGACGGGAGAACGGCGTCAGTCGTCGGATGGCGCGGGCTCGACCACCCGGACGGTGGACAGCGCCTCGGCCGACTGCCCCTCGTCCATGTCTGCCGGGTGGTGCTTCTGACGCGGCGGCACCTCGACGCCCTTCTTGCGCATGTCGTTGGCATACCACCGAACGCTCTTCGCGGTCGCCGCCGCGCCCGCGATCTGCGCGTTGACCATCTCCGCGATGAGCGCGTGCGGGTGACCGGCCGGGTCCATCAGGATCGCGCGTGCGAGCGCGCCCACGCCGAGGCCGCGCGGCTTCTTCTCGGCGCCTTCGGGCGCCTCGGCGGCCTCGGCCTTCGGCTCTGCGCGCTGCGCGGTCGCCTTGGGCTTCTTCGGCTGCCCGAACGAGGCCAGGTCGATGTTCTTGTCGGCCGCGACCTGCTCGATCCGGGCGACGAGCTTCGTCCGCGTCGCGAAAGTCTTGGGTCCTGCGGGCTTGTCGGCGATGCGGTTGTGCAGCGCGAGCAGTTCCTTGGTGGGCATCTCTTCCAGCTTCATGGCGCTCTCCTACGTGTGGGTGGACACATAGGCATTAGGTCGCGATACGCTGGGTTCGGGAGCCCCCCGCCCCTTTTACGGACCCTTGGACGACAATCCGGTGCCCTTATGGCTGAGCAGATATACAACGTCTTTCTCTTCTTTGACGCCAAGGACCTATGCTCCGTGGCGGGCTATGCCACCCACCTACACGAAGGCTCAGACCAGGAAGGGATCGACTTCTTACGGCAGCGAGTCGACGCGGACCTCGCCCTTGCCCAAAAGGTTCCACTCTCAAGACCATTCACAAGGTCCGAGTACAACGCGAGGTGTCGAATTGGAGAGGGCCACCATCTTTACGATGAGTTGTTTGTGCAAACGGGTGCTGGCGCGGCCCCACTTTTCGTGTCGACGCCTGTTCTAGATGGGAAGACCCACTTCAATTACAGCTCCGAGCATGGGGATCTGGATGTGAACGAGGTTTCAGAGAAGTTGCGGGAACCCGGCGTCATGGTGGATTGGCTGCGAAAGTACGCCAGTGACGATGGAATCAACTTCTCCCAGCTCATCCACGATGACTACTTCTTGGCGATCAAGTTGACCTTCAACGCAGGCCTATATGTATCTGCGATGAAACTTCTTGTCTGCTGCATCGACAGCTTGGCGTACATCGAGTACGGAGACGACCGGGGAGCCTTCGTGAAATGGATGGAGGCTTATTGCGATCTAGCACCGCTGGGCATAACGGCCGCAGAGCTCTGGGGACTACGCAACGGCATACTTCACATGACGAACCTCAATTCCTCAAGTGTGCTGAAGGGCCAAGTCCGCCGAATATCTTTCCGGGTTGGAGATTCCCCGGAAGTCCCGCGCGATGTTGGAGGCGTCTACTACTTTGACTTCCTCGGGCTCGTGCACGCTTTCGCTCAGGCCCAAGCTCGCTGGATCGAGAGCTACAACGATGACCGAGGCAAGTTCGCCAAGTTCGTGGAGCGGTACGACGAGACGATCTCGGATAGCAGAGTCGCAGTCGCGTACTTGGGTGACGGCGGGTTCGCAACAGCACCCTAACTCGCTGTCGGCGCGCGAGGGTCCGCAAGCGCATGAAAAAGAAGGGGATGCCGTGAAGACATCCCCTCCGAAACACGGCCGGGCCACCCGTTGCCCTCTGCGCACCTAACCAACCCGGCCGGGTTTGCTCGGGTCAGGCCGGGAGGAAGGCCAAGTGCGCCTTCCCCGAACCCAGGGCGTCCGCCCTGCGCTTGGTCTCCCGGTCCACGTACAGATCCAGCGCGCGGCAGTAGGGCTGCCCGGCCAGCGCCGCGGCCTCGTCGAACTCCTCGGAGCCGACGGCCACGCCGTTGCGGGCGGCGGCTGCCTCCAACTCGGGGAACGGGTCGCACCTGTGCTGGATCGCCGCGACCAGGGCCGCGAGTGCCAGCATCGCTGGGTGGCACGGTGGGTAGTGGGCGCGTCGGTCAGTCATCGCCGTCGCCCCCGATCAGGTCGTGGTCGATCTCCCGCTCGCGCATGGCGAGCTGCACCGAGCCGAGCGGGTTGGACTTGCCGGCGTGCCAGGCGCGGATCGCGACCAGGATGCCCTGGAGGCGCGCGTCGCCCAGCTTGATGTACTCCTGCACCTTGAGGAAGTCGTCCTGCTTCATCGCCCTCGCCAGCTCCACCGGGCCGACCGGGCGGTCCTTGGTGGGCAGGCGGTCAATCAGGGACAGCACGGCCGAGGCCAGGGCGACGTTGCGCGTGCCGACGGCGACCTGGGCCATGTGGCCGAGCTCGGCGGGGCCGGCGTGCTGGAGCTGCTGGAGGTACTCGGTGCGCTTCGGGTCGCCCAGCGCCGCGCGGGCCAGGACCTTCGCCGGGGAGTCGTAGAACTGGCGCTGGCCGACCAGCTGCGCGTGCGGCGCGCCGGCCTCCTTCATGATCTTGTCCAGCTCGGCCTTGGAGTTGTCCTTGATCTCGCGGACGCTGGCCAGGGTCTCGTGCTCGGCGAAGCGCGCCACGTCGGCCATGCCGATGCCGGGGGCATTCTTCCAGCGCGCGGCGATCTGCTGCTTGCGGGCCGCGATGTCCTTGTTCAGCCGCTCGATCGCGGCGAGGGTGCGCTTGTGCAGCAGGTCCAGGGTCGAGGCGAGCTCGCCGATCTGCTGGGTGCTGAGGAGGGGGGTGTCGCTGAGTTCGATCTTCATTGCTCGTGTGCTCCGGTGGGTTGTGGTCCTCCGGTCGCCTGTCACGAGCGCATCCCCAGCCGTGGGGTGGTCTGCGCGCCAATGCGCTGACCGGATTCCTGCAATGTGTCGGGGTGCGCTGGGCGCGAACGCCATCGTTCTCCGGACGTGTTTCCCTCGGAGCTGCCGCCTTCGCTGCGGCTTGTGGTTCATGGGCTTGGGCTCGCCCCGCCCTCGAACACCGTGTTAGCCTTCCTGAACAATCACAGGGGGCGATGGAATGAAGGTCAAAATCAAGGATCTGAGCGTCAACATGGAGCTTGGCAATAACGGCGTCACGTTTGACGTGTACGACAACGACGAAACGTTCCTGGGTGACTTGCGCCTAGGTCGGGGCAAGGTCGAGTGGTGCAAGGGCAAGACCAAGTCCGGCAACGGCATCCAGGTGAATTGGAAGGAGCTTCTCGCGTTCTTCGACGACGTCGCAGCGAAGAAGGTTGAGAAAAAGGCGGCGAAGAAGGGTGCCAAGAAGGCTGCCAAGGTCGCCGCACCCAAGAAAGCGAGAGCCTAAGGCTCAATTTGGCTCAACCGCGGGAGTTAGTGCCCGCGGTTGACGCTGCCATGCTCGCGCCTGTCCTCGTACTCCAGCGACATGCGCTCCCACTCGTCCGCGCCCAGGCGCGGCACCGGGCCGAGGCACGTCATCTCGCTGCGGCGGGCCAGGGCGTCGCGCCCACCCATCGCCGCGACCGCCTCGGGCGCCGTGCCCTGGATCGCGCCCAGCATGAGCTCGATCTGCTCCGCCTTGGCCAGGGCCTCGGCGACGCTCAGCCTGTCACTCATCGTCGTGCTCCTCGTCGTGCGGCCGCGCCGCGTTGTACTTGGAGAGCAGCGCCACCAGTTGGGCGCGCTCGTCGGCCGGCATCGCCAGCAGGGCGTCGGCCGATAGGCCCGTGTCCTCGACCTTGACGCGCAGCCTGTCCGCCATCTGCTCGCCGTAGCGGAACTTCAGGAGGACCTCCAGGAGCCTGTCGCTGTGCTTGCGCACCGTGAGCGGCCTCTCCTCGCCGGTCTTCGGGTCGGCGGTGGTGGCGAGGCGCCCCTGGTGGATGACCGGCTCGTCGTAGCCGAGCGCGGCGCGCCTGTACGCCTCGTCCAGCAGCGAGTCGAGGGCCACCTCGATCGCCTTCTCCCACCGCGTGCGGAACTCGATGTCGTTGGCCTTGTGGTAGAAGGCCGTCTGCCTGCTGATGCCCGCCGCTGCCGCGGCCTGCTTGGGCGAGCACGTGTCCTCCAGCACCTGGAAGAACAGCTCGCGCCGCTCTGGCGTGAAGGTGTTCGGGATGGAAAGCACGGCTGCGGTCTCCGGGGTAAAAAGTGGCTTACGTTGTGATGGTGTCGTGCTTACGCGCGCAGGCACGCCATCGTTCAAGCAGCCGGATCAACGGCTTGGATGGCGTCGGCCATCCGATGCTCGATTAGATGGCGCGCGTCGCCGGGGATCGCCTGGCCTGTTCGCCTTACGCGCGAGGGACACGGCACGCAAGGTTGGACGCATCCGTCCACGCGCTTTCGACGACGTGGAGGGGTTCGCTTTTCGATTGTCGGCCTGATTGTCACGGTCGTCGTCTATAGACTGACGAACGCCGTGACAATCGGATCCGCCAGTGACTTTCGCTTTGACAATCGGGTGGCCGAAAGCGGCCTAAGTGCTTGCCGCGCTTAGATTGTCGCGCTGACAATCGAAACTGACTTTCGGCGACAATCTGATTGTCGCGGGGCGCGACAATCGAGCTCCGAAAGTCGCGCCCCGTGACAATCGAAATCGCGCGTTCACCCCTCCGTCCTGACCAGGATTCCGAGCCTCGGGTTGCGCTCGTCCATCGGCTCCAGCCACACCAGGAGCCCGTCGATCGACGCCCTGGCGTTGCTGCGTCCGTCGGGCACGGCCTGCTCGATCTTGCGCCGCGCCGTCTTGTCCGAGACGCCGTCCCGCTCGCAGATGATCGCGGCCAGCTCCTTCAGCGGGATGCTGCCGCCGCGCTCGTTCGCCTCCTGGCGAGCCAGCTCCAGGATCGGGTCCATGCCCTTGGCGAACTCACCCTCCGGAACGTCCATCACGGTGGGGCGCAGCACCAGGGAGTCACCCACCTTCTCCAAGTTGAATCGCATCGGGGACTCGCGCTCGGCGTCCTTCTGCTTCTTCACCGCGACCTTGATCGAACGTCCGTCGCTGGCGCGCTCCACCTCCACGGTGGTGTCCATCGCGCCCAGCAGCGCCGAGCTGCCGCGCATGCCCTTGCCCAGGTCCTTGCCCGAGTGGTGCACCACGACCACCGCGGCGCCAGTGGCGTTGCGCAGGAGCTTCATGCTGGCGATGTAGCGGCCCATGTCCTTCGCCGAGTTCTCGTCGGCGCCTGCGGCCGTCTGGTTCAGGGTGTCGATGACGATCAGGCGCAGCGGGCCGAGCTCGTCGGCGACGGCCTGGGCGAACGCGCGTGCGCCGCCGTCCTTCTCGGCCGCGAGGTTCAGGTCGTCGCGCATGAGGTGCAGGTCGAACCTGCAGCCCTGCGCGCACCTGTCCATCTTCCAGGCGCGGAAGCGCTTGCCCAGGCCGGGCGCGCCCTCCGCGGCGATGTACAGGACGCCGCCGCGCTCGACCTGTCTGCCGTGCCAGTCCACGCCACCCGCGATCGCCATCGACATGTCCACGGCGAGGAACGACTTGCCCGATTCGGGCGCGCCGTAGATGGCGGCAAGGCTTCCCTCGGTCAGCACGCCGGGCACCAGCCACCTCGGCGGGGGCAGCGACTCCACGTCGTCCAGCGACAGGAAGTTCCAGCGGCTGCGCTCCCCGGTCGGCTCGCCCTGGTCCCACACGTCGAAGTCGTCGGCCGCGTCGGGCGGCGCGATGTCGGTCCCGGCCTCGTTGAGCCGCCTGCGCAGCGTCGCGATGGTCACCGCGTCGTCGCGGTCTGCGTGCAGCGAATCCCAGCGGCGCCCGACGATCCATTCGTGGTCCGCGAACTTCGGGTCGGACGTGCTCCAGTCGATGAACTCCTGCCGCCCCGAGCCGTCGGTGGCGTGGTGGCAGGCCATCATCAGCTCGCGCCATGCGTCGTGCTCGCGGAAGTCCGTCGGGTCTAGGTGCTCCAGCGATGCGGCCAGCTGCTCGGCGGTGATCTCCCCGGCGCCCGTGGCGCGCCTTCTCTCCGGCCTGCGCGCCGCCTCGACCAACCTTGCGGGCAGGTCCGGCATGCGGTGCAGCGGGGGCGAGTCGGATGCCCACCTGTACATGCCGCCGCTCGGGTGCACCGAGCCGGCCGCGACGACTTGGCGGCCCAGCGACTTGAACTCCACGCCCTCGAAGCCGTCCATGCTGTCCAGCAGCACGGCGCCCGCGGGCTTGCGGAAGTAGAAGTGGTGGCCGGGGTGCTCCAGGTTGCCGGTGAGTACGTGCGGCGCCGACGCAAGCGGCAGGCCGAAGGCTGCGGCCAGCTCCGCCAGGCTGTCGCGCCCCGGTGGGAAGTTGCGCGGGTCCACGTCCACCACGACCAAGTCGGCGGGCAGGCGCACGCCCAGGTTCAGGCCGTCGCGCCTCGCGCGCTCCAGCACCTCGCCCTGGTCGTAGCTGCGCTCCTGCCAGCGCCTATCCGCGGGCATCTTGTCGCGGCGGCGCAAGGGGATCAGGTCGAGTCGGACGCTGCGGTATCCGGACGCGGCCTCAAATGATGGCGTCGCGGCTGCGTGCCCCGCGGCATCATTGATCCCGTGAGTCTTGGACAGCTCACTCTCCCGGTCGGTTGTACCCCTGCGCCCACGGTCTAGCACGCCGTGGGCGTTTTCTTCTGCGGCCATCGGTCAGCCCTCCGCATTGGCGGTGCGGGCGGCGAGCATCGCCGTCGCGGCGCGCCGGACGCCTTCGCCCATCGGCTGGCCCTTCGCGTAGTCGCGCAGGTCGCCCAGCTTGTAGCGGATCAGCTTCGGCCCGACTCGGGTGAACGCCGGGCCGCCGCCCTGGCAGCGATACCAGGCCAACGTTCCATACTTCAGGCGCAGGAAGGCCGCCGCCTCCTGGGCGGTCAGCAGCGAGTCGTCGGGGAGTGCGTGGAGCTCGGCGAGCTCCGCGGGGGAAAACTTCTTCGGTTCGTAGGCCATCTTCTGGACTCCGTGCAGACTCCCGGCATGGCGAAGTGCCAAGCCGGGCAAAGCGTTCCCCGCGTGGCGACGTGCCGTGCGGGGACTGCCTGCTTTGCGTCGCAGAGATGGACCCGTTTGCTCCCCTCAGTCGGCGGGGCGGGTCTCGGTCTTGTAGGCCACCGAAAGCCTGGCGTCGGCGGCTGGTGGCGCCGACGAATCAAATAATGCCCGAGCTGCTTGCGCGCCGATACCAACACTTTGTCCGGGTACCCCGGTGAGCCCTGGTCATCCGGTTCGGCCGGACTGAGCACGTGTGCCAACACTGGCGGTCCCATCCCGGTCAGTTGAACTTGTTCGACTGATGCTGGGGCAAAGGCGTGGGGCATTCGTGCCCCACGCCATCTTCAGCCCGCCCAGTGAAGCAGCGTTTCAGATGTGCAGATTGACCATTAGCCCATAACTCACGAGGTAATCCGAAATGAGCAAGAACGAGAAGTCCTCCAAAGAGCTGTCCAGCCTGGCTGGCAAGGTTCTCCAGCAGAAGTCCTCCACCACCGCGGCAAAGAAGCTGGCGGGATCCGTTCTCACGCAGGCGCCCGACCGCAAGCCTGCTGGTGGCGGCAAGAAGAAGTAATGACAGACCGGATGGATGCGCCCCGGTGCCCGGGGCGCATCCACAACTCACCAGGCGGCCCGCATCGAGTCCGGGGGCCGAGCTGCCTGATGCCGAGCAGC
>JAEYTN010000248.1 GCA_023433985.1 Pseudomonadota bacterium
AACTTGTCCCGGTCGATCGCCGCCGGGTTGTCGCCAAACCCTGCGAACATGTCCCCCAGCCACGCGATCAGGCCCGCCGGCGAGTCCGTGATCCCGTAGGCCACCGTCTGCGGCCGGCTCGACTGCAACGCGTTAAAGCCGAAGCGCTCCGCCATGAACTGCTGCAGCCGCTGCAGCCGGGTCTTCTCGGCGTCGCTGAACGTGGCGATATCATCGGGCTCGATCGGCCCCATCGGGATAAACCCCATCGTCGCCGCATTGACATGCACGCCGAGCACCCGCTCCGGCGCCGCCCGCCCGATCGCCGGCGCAATCACCGCGCCCGCGTCGCCGCCCTGCACGCCGAAGCGCTCGTAGCCGAGCCGGCTCATCAGTTCCAGCAGCGCCCGGGCGATGCGCCCGTCGTTCCAGCCGGCCTCGCGCGTCGGTCCCGAAAAGCCGAAGCCGGGCAGGGAAGGGATCACCAGGTCGTGGCCCGCCGCCGAGAGCGGCCCGATGGCGCCGAGGAACTCGACAAACGACCCCGGCCAGCCATGCAGCAGCAGCAGCGGCATCGCCCCGGCCGCGCCAGACCTGACATGGAGGAAGTGGATCGTCTGCCCGTCGATCGTCGTGGTGAACTGCGGGTGGCGGTTGATCGCCGCCTCCTGCGCCCGCCAGTCGAAGCCCGACTTGAGCCGCTCGACCATGCCACGCACGAATTCGCCGGTCGGCCCGGCTGCCCAGCCGGCGCCCGGTGCCTCGCTCGCAAAGATCGTGTTGTCGAGCCGCCGCTTCAGGTCGGCCAGCGCTTCGTTCGAAACCGCGATCTTGAAGGGGGTGATGGTGGTCATCTGGTGCATCCCTGCTGGTGTTGCGATGCATCAGTTCTAGAGAGCCACCCCCGCGCGGGATTGAAGATTTCCGACAACCTGCGTCGCCGCGAGTTGTCCCGGCGTCTGGCCCATGATCGCCTTGATCGAGCGGATCATGTGCGGCTGGTCGGCATAGCCCAGCGCGAACGCCACGTCCGCGGCCGGCCGCCCCTGCTGCAACAGCGCCATTGCCTCCTGTGCCCGCTCGATCTGCGTGAACGCCTTGTAGGTCAGCCCGGTCGTCTTGAGAAAATGCCGCTGCATCGTGCGCTCGGACATCGCCATCGGATGCCCCGAGACGATCGAGGCGACAAGCCGATTGTCCTCCACGATGCTCTGCCGCACCAGCTTCTCGACGAACGCGTCGACCGTCTCGAGCGTCGGTATCTCGATCACCTCGGTGCCGAGCCAGAACCGGTCACGCCCCACTGCCTCCAGCACCACGCCCTGGTCCCGCATCGCCTCGCCGGGCATCAGCGACATGTAGCTGCTGGGCCGGAACGCAATGCTCAGGATCTCGTCGCCCGCCTGATACTGGTGCGTCACGGTGCTCGTCGTGAGCCCGGTCCTGAGCACCAGCGTACCCTGCGCCGATTTCATGATCGCGAAATCCCAGCACCCATCCGGCCGGAACTGCGTGCTGCCATCCTCGGCGAACACCGTGTGGGTAACCGCCTCGACGAGGGGCGACGACCAGCCGCTGAGCTTCGTGACCTCTGTCATGCGGGACCCGTGCCGTGATCGCGACCATCAGTCTCGCCAGATTTCCCGGCCGACGCAACCCGCCTGGTCCAATGCAGTGGGCTCCCTAGAATTAGTTCGCTCCGCAGAGTAAAATCCAGAACAGGGTGATCGGGGGAGTTGGTGATGCGCCAGCTGAAAATATTCGTGGCCTCGCCAAGCGATGTTGGTGAGGAGCGGAAATATGCCGAACAGGTCATCGAGGACTTCAACCGGACCGTTTCGGACAACTTCGATGTTTCGCTGCGCTCCATCCTTTGGGAAAGGGTGAGCCCAGACCTTGGCGATCCGCAGGACTTGATCAACGAACAGGCCGATCAGGCCGACCTCGTAGTAGTAATTTTCGGCGAGAGGCTGGGATCTCCTGCCCGGGAATACCCCTCGGGGACCGCCGAGGAGCTTTCAATTGCCTACAAGCGCTGGCTCGAGAAGACAGGTCGGCCACGTGTATGGGTCTACTTCCGGACCATTGCCGACGGCAAGAAGCGAGACCCAGGGCCCGAGTTGCAGCGTCTGCTCAACTTCCGGCAGTGGTTCAGGGAGAAGCGCATCGGCCTCAGCGTCGATTTCGACGATCCCAAGGACTTTCGCTACCAGCTCGCCATCCACCTCTACCAGATGATTGTCGAGGCGCTCTTGCCGAGTCCGAAGGACGGTAAGGCCACAGACAGCTTCGGCATGCTCAGTACCGTGTCCGGCGTTGCGCGGCGCGGTATAGGCGATCTGTCCAGCCTGCGCCTTTACCTCGAGGCCCACGAACTGCTTACGGGCGAAGTGGTCATCAATCCCCGCAGGGCCCCGCTCAGCATCTACTCTCAAGGCCTTTCAACGGTGCAGAAGCGGTTCTGGACCACCGCCTTCCTGGATTCTTCGTACTGGGATGGAACCGACCCGGCACTGCTGCAACAAAACCAGGAGATGCTGTCGCGAGTAAAGGCGAACGGCGGGTCTGCTCGACGGCTGCTGATCGGATCAATGCCTCCGGAACGCGAAGCGCAATGGTTGTTGACGCAGTGGCGCCACATGGAGGAATTCGGGCTCAAGGGACATCTCGCCGAGAAACGTCGCAACTTTCAGTTCCTGCGGGACTCCATGCTGGACCTGTCCGGCAAGGGCTTTGAAACGAAGGTTGGCTTCGACGAGGGGGCGGACACTGCGTATCATCGCAGTTTCATCCAGGTAGACGGGCAGGAATTCGATCCCACGAAATTCGGGCTGACGCTGTACGACGATATGCGGCTGGACATTTTCCAAGAGGGGAGGATGGGCGTCATGGGCAGCGTATCCTGCTTCACCCCCGCCAGTCCGTCCTTCGACGTCCTGCGGGACAAGGCGCAGAACTACTTTGAGTCCCTCTGGGCTCATGCGATCGATTTCAACGACTTCTTGGCCCAGTTGGAGCCGAATGCCGCGAATGACTAGGGTCAACCTCGATTCTCGTGGCCCATGGGAACCCGTCATCGGATATGCCCGTGCCGTGAAGGTCGACAGCCACATCTATGTCTCCGGTACCACCGCAACCGATGCGAACGGCGGGGTTGTCGGCATCGGCGAGCCCTACACACAGGCCGTCTTCATCATCAGGAAGATCGCGACCGCACTGCATCTTCTCGGCGCCGACCTGTCCGATGTCGTCCGGACACGCATCTTCCTCACCGATCTGGATTCCTGGCCGGTCGTAGCGCGAGCGCACCGTGAGGCATTCGCCGGCATACTGCCCGCCAACAGCCTGCTGGTCGTCAGCGCGCTGGTTTCGCCCGACCTCCTTGTCGAAATCGAAGCAGACGCAGAGATCGCTGCCGGCGCGACCGGGGCCACCACGATCGTTGACAACTTGGCGGGCTAGAGGCCCCTACTCCTCGCGCACCCGCTTCCGCGCCCCGGTGAGGCCGCTGATGGT
>JAEYTN010000297.1 GCA_023433985.1 Pseudomonadota bacterium
TTCCAGCTTCTGCTTCTCGCCCGCCGACAGCGACGACACCTGCGCATCGAGTGGCACGCGGAACGGCATCTGCTCCATGAAGGCTTCCAGCGCCTTCTTCTCCCGCCGCCAGTCGATCATCTCGGGCGCGTCGGCCCGGCTGATCACCAGGTTCTCGGCCGCCGTTAGCGAAGGCACCAGCGTGAAGTGCTGGTACACCATGCCGATCCCGTGCGCCCGCGCATCCCGCGGCGAACGGATCGACACCTCCCGCCCATCGAGCAGCACCTGCCCCTTATCCCCGCTGTAGAAGCCCATGATACACTTCACCAGCGTCGACTTGCCGGCCCCGTTCTCGCCGAGCAAAGCGTGAAACGAGCCCGCCTCGACCCTGATCGAGACGTCGTCGAGCGCCACCAGCGGCCCGAAAGTCTTCGTCATGCCAACGGCTTCGAGCGATGGCGCACGGCGTTCAGAAACGGGTTGGACGTCGTTCATCTGCCGTTCATTTCCCGTTCATCATTGCGGCGACCAGCCGCTCGCTCGTCGACACCGCGCCGAACACGCCGCCCTGCATCTTGATCATGTCGATCGCCGCCAGGTGGTTCTCGTACTTGGTCGCCGCGCAGCAATCCTCGAGCAGCACGCATTCGAACCCGCGGTCGTTCGCCTCCCGCATCGTGGTGTGCACGCACACATCCGTCGTGATGCCGGTGAGCACGATGTTGCGTATCCCCTTGAGCCGCAGGATCAATTCGAGGTCGGTCGAGGCGAACGAGCCCTTCCCCGGCTTGTCGATGATCGCCTCGCCCGGCAGCGGTGCGAGCTCGGGGATGATCTCCCAGCCCGGCTCGCCCCGCACCAGTATCCGCCCCTGCGGTCCCTGGTCGCCGATCCCCGCCCCGATCCGCTGCGACCGCCAGCGCTTGTTCGCCGGCAGGTCCGAGAGGTCCGGCTTGTGCCCTTCCCGGGTGTGGATGATCGGATAGCCCTTCGCCCGGAACACCTCGAACAGCCGCTGCAGCGGCGCGATCGGCGCCCGCGTCAGCGAGATGTCGTAGCCCATCGAGTCGACATAGCCGCCCCGCCCGCAGAAATCCGTCTGCATGTCGATGCAGATCAGCACCGTGTTGTCGGGCCTCAGGTCGCCGTCGAACGGCCAGGGATATGGGCTGGATTCGATAGTTATCCCCCCAGGCACCATCGCCTCCACAATGCGCTCGTCCGCGAGGCTCATTCCGCCGCCTCCGCGAATTTCTCGCCATAGCGGCGGGTAGGCTTGGCAAAACCGGAGGAGGTGCCATCCGTGACCTTGACCGACGCTTCCCAGGGCAGCCGGTATTTCCCGGCCACCAGGTCGTGCATGTAGGTGTAGGGGCAATCCCCTGCCCCGCCAGCCACCGCCGTGAAGCCGCGATGCCCGAGCTGGTAGATGTTGTTCTCGACGCCCCAGTTCGCCCGCGCCTCGCGCACCAGGTCCGGCCGCACCTCGGCGGTGATGATCTCGTCGGCGCGGCCCGTCGTGCCCTCGGAAAGGATCGTGCCGTCGAAATCCACGATCATCGCCTCGCCCATCGAGTCGAACGTCCCGTCCGACCCGCACATGCACACATTTGCCGTCACCATCAGGTTCTGGAACGAGTTGGCCTGGTTGGTGAACCGCCACGCCTGCCGTATCGGCGCCGTGTAGCCGGCCGTCCGCAGCATGATCTCGGCGCCCTTGTAGGCCGCCTCCCGCGCCATTTCGGGGAACATCCCGTCATGGCAGATGATCAGGCTCAGCTTGCAGCCCTTCGGCCCGTCGATCACTGGAATGCCGACGTCGCCCGGCTCCCAGGGCTCCACCGGCACCCAGGGATGGAGCTTGCGGTAGTAGAGCCTCAGCTCGCCCGTATCGTCGATGATGATGCCGGAATTGTAGGGGTTGCCGCCTGGGTTGTGCTCCATGATGGAAAAGCACCCCCAGATCCGGTGCTCGCGGCATGCCGCCTTGAACGCCGCCACCTCCGGCCCGTCGAGCGAGCACATGATCGCCGGGTTGGTATCCATGCTCAGCCCGTGCAGCGCATATTCGGGGAACACCACGAGGTCCATGGTCCCAAGGTTGCGCCGCGCCTTGCCCACCATCTCGACGATCCGCGCCGTCTGCCGGCTCAGGTCGTCGGGCGTCGCCACCACCGGCAGTTGCAACTGCACCAGCCCGATGACCACGCCGTTGTCCGATTTGTTGAGGCCGCCCAGTCCGTTCATCGCGCCAACTCCCTACTTGGTGATGGAGAGCTCGCCCGGCACGTCCCGCGCCGCGGCCTTGGAGCCGGCGGAGATGATCATGATGATCAGCGTCAGGATGTAGGGGGCGGCATTGAAGAAGTAGTAGCCCTGGGTGATGCCCACGGCCTGCAGCGACGGCCCGAGCGCACCGGCGGCGCCGAAGAACAGGGCCGCGAAGATCGCGCGGATCGGGTCCCAGCGCGCAAAGATCACCAGCGCCACCGCCATCAGGCCCTGCCCGGACGACAGTCCCTGGTTCCAGATGCCGGGGTAGTAGAGCGACAGGAACGCCCCGCCGATCCCCGCGAGAAAACCTCCGGCCGACGTCGCGAGGAAGCGCACCAGGTCCACCGACACGCCCATCGCCTTGGCGGAAGCGGCGCTGTCGCCGGTCATCCGGACGATCAGCCCCCACTTGGTGTTCTTGAACGCCCAGGCCATGAAGATCGCGAGCACGATACCCACGAAGAACAGCGGGTTCACCTGCAGCGCCTGCGCCAGCGCCGGGTTGCCGGTCCAGTCGCCCAGCGGAATAGCGTCCAGGTGCGGCGCCTGCGGCTGGATGAACGGCTTGCCGAAGAAGAAGGCGAGCCCGGTGCCGAAGCTCATCATCGCGATGCCCACCGCGATGTCGTTCACCTTGGGCAACTTGCAGATATAGCCATGCAGCGCCCCCAGAAAGAGCCCGGACACCCCCGCGGCCAGCACGCCGAGCCACGGGCTGCCGGTCAGGTACGAGGTCGCATAGGCCACCATCGCCCCCAGCACGAG
>JAEYTN010000380.1 GCA_023433985.1 Pseudomonadota bacterium
GTTGTGGGCCGCGTCCTCGATATTGGGCGCAACCACATCAAGCCCGTAGACCTCGGCGGCAAAGCGCGAGGCGATGGCGCCCACGGTCTTGTCGCCCCGCTGCGCGATCTCGCGGGCCGAACCGGCGGTATCGACGCCGTTGATGGTCTTGAGCTTGTGGTCCGAAATGAACTTCCGGCACTGCCCGAGCGCCACCGACAGCGACTGCACCGCCTGCACGTCCTCGAGCTTCGTGCCCGGGATGGCGAGCAGGTTCATCTCGACGCGCAGGAAGTGCTCGCCGATGATGTGGAGACCGCTCTCGGGGAGGAGGTGGTAGATGTCGGTGATGCGCCCGTAGAGCGAGTTTTCTACCGGCACCACGCCATATTCGGCCCGCCCGCCCTGCACGGCGGCGATGGTGTCCTCGAAGGTGGTGCAGGGCAGCGCCTCGTCGGCCGGAAACAGCGCGTGCGCCGCGGCATGGCTGAATGCCCCCGGCTCACCCTGAAACGCGATCTTCCGCACCATTGGCAACACTCCCGACGACAAACGGGCGCCTTAATGCGACCGGGCGTGCCTCAAGTCAATCTTGAGCAAAAGGCACCTGTTTCCACTATGTCGCAGGTGGGGAGAAGGCCGTTGCGCCCCGATTTGCGACGGACTATCTTCCGCGCGCGTCGGGACAGGGGCTTTACGCGCCCAGGGGGCTTGCTCGGGCTTGCTTGGGCCCGGTAAACGCTGTACCGCCGCTCAGCACACCGGCGGCTCAAAGGCTTAGATACCCGCGATGGATTCGTTCGAACTCAACAAGATCATTGGCGCCATCCTGGGCACCCTGCTGTTCGTCATGGGCGTAGGGTTCCTGGCGGAAGCCATCTACCATCCCATCGAGGACCGTGGTCCGGGCTATGCGCTGGCCGAGGCCGCGCCGTCCGAGGGTGGCGGCGAAGGTGCGGGCGAGCCGGTGCAGGTCGCCGATATAGGCACGCTGCTGGCCAGCGCCGATCCCGCCGCGGGCCAGGCCGGCGTCCGGGTCTGCTCTTCGTGCCACAGCTTCACGCCCGACGGCAAGAACGGTGCCGGCCCGGGCCTTTATGGCGTCGTCGGTCGCCTCGTCGGCAGCCACGAAGGCTACGCCTACTCGGCGGGCATGCTCGAGCACAACGCCGCCGGCGACGTGTGGAGCTACGAGAACCTCAATGCCTTCCTGACGGCGCCCAAGGGCTTCACGCCCGGCACCAAGATGGCCTTCTCGGGTATCAAGGACGACGCCCAGCGCGCCAACGTGATCGCCTACCTGTCGACCCTGTCGGACAGCCCCGTGCCGTTCCCGGCGCCCGCCGCCGCGGCCCCGGCCGAAGAGGCCGCTCCGGCTGAAGGTGCGGCTCCGGCCGAAGGCGCTGCCCCGGCTGAGGGCGCTGCTCCCGTGTCGCCCGAGGGCGGCGTGCCGGCCGATGCCGCACCCGAGAGCGAGGCTCCGGCCGCTGCTCCCGCCGGCGACGCCGAGCCGGTCGCCACCCCGACCGAAACGCAGGGCGAGACTGCCGTCGAAGGCACGCCCACCACCAGCGGCCCCGATGGCGCCGCCGAGCCTGCCGCTCCCGCCACGCCGTAAGCGGCAGACGACGGACACTTTCACGAGCCGCGCTGCCGCCAGCGCGGCTCGATTCATTTCCGGGGGACCATACCGATGACGCTGCTGCTGCACCTTGCCGACTTCAACGAGCGCCGCTGGGCCGATGGCTTCGCCGCCGCCCTGCCCGGCCGCCGCGTAGTGACGCGGCAGGACCAGTACGATCCGGCCGAGGTCGAATACATCTTCATCTGGAAGCCCAAGCCCGACGCTTTCGAGGGCCTCACCAACCTCAAGGCCGTGCTGTCGCTAGGCGCCGGGGTCGACGCCCTGCTCAGGCACCCCGCCCTGCCCAGCGGCGTGCCGATCGTCCGCTTCATGGACGAGGACCTGACGCAGCGGATGAGCGACTACGTCCTCGCCGAAGTCACCCGCCACCACCGCCTCGGCACCCGCTTCAAGCGCGACCAGGCGGCGAAGCGCTGGGTGCAGCTCTATCCCGGCCCTGCCTGGGACGTGAATGTCGGCGTCATGGGCCTCGGGCAGCTCGGCATGGATGCGATCCGGCACCTCAAGGTGTTCGGCTACAAGCTGCGCGGCTGGAGCCGCACCGCCAAGGAGGTGGAGGGAGTCGAAGTCTTCCACGGCGCCAACCAGTTCGAGCCGTTCCTCGCCGGCACCGATATCCTCGTCAACCTGCTGCCGCTGACTCCCGAGACGCACGGCATCCTCAACTATGACACGTTCAGTAAGCTCCGCCGCGACGGTCTCGACGGCGAGGGCCCGGTGGTGATCAACGCGGCCCGCGGCGGCCACCAGAAGGAAGCCGATATCATCCGCGCGCTCGACGACGGCACCCTCAAGGCCGCCAGCCTCGACGTCTTCGAGGTCGAGCCGCTGCCGCAGGACTCCCCGCTGTGGGGCCGCGACAACGTCTACATCACCCCCCACATCGCCGCCGCCTCCTCCGAGCGCACCGGCGTCCGCTACTTCAGCCGCGTCATCAAGGAACACGAAGCCGGCAAGCCGCTCCCCAACGTGGTGGATATGAGCCGGGGCTACTGAGCCAGCCGGGCTCCCGCCCCCTCATCCGGCATTCATCATCGTGGCGGCGCACGGCAGACCCACCCTTGCGCCGCTCAGGACCCGTTCAGAAACGGTTCAGACGCATTCAGAAACCGTTCAGCTTCACCGCTTTCCGCGTCTGGGCCTGTCCATCCGCCAGTCGCGCGCGGCCCGGAAACGCCCGGAATCCGGCCTTTCTGCAACTTATCCCCGCCCCTTCCGCCTCGGGCAGACTACCCGCATGGAAATTCGCGGGGATAAATCGGATTGCGCGAACTAGAGCGCGAGTTCCCAGTACTCGCCGACGAGGTCGCGGCCGAAGCTGTGGTGCGGCTTGCTCTCGGTGAGCGTGAAACCGGCCGCCGCATAGACCTTGCGGGCCGCCACGAGGTCGGACTGGGTCCAGAGCCGTACTTTCCGGTAGCCCTTGTCGCGCGCGAAGTGGACGACCTGCTCGACCAGCATGCGCCCGACCCCCAGCCCACGCGCCTCTCGCTCGACATAGAGCAGGCGGAGCTGCGCCACGCCCTTCCCCGCATCGACCACGAATACCGAGCCAATGACCCGCCCCGCCCGTTCGGCAATCCAGCAGCCTTCGCGGGCCGGGTCGAAGTCCTGCAGGAACTTGCCAGCGATCTCCGCCGCCAGCCCCTCGTAGGTGCCGTTCCAGCCGAACTCCTCGGCATAGACGACGGCTTGCCGCGCCACGACATGGGCGATGTCGCCGACGCGGTGCGGGCGCAGCACGAT
>JAEYTN010000434.1 GCA_023433985.1 Pseudomonadota bacterium
GCGGCGATGCAGGCGACCGGGCGGACCTTTTCGCTGGTGGTCAACCTGCAGGGCGACGCGCCGTTCACCTCGCCCGGGCACATCGTCGAGATCGTGCGGGCGGCGCGGGAGAACGGCGCCGACGTGACGACGCCGGTGGTGCAACTCGACTGGCCGCGGCTCGACGCGATGCGGCTCCACAAGCAGGCGGCACCGGCGAGCGGGACGACCTGCATCCGCGCGGCGGACGGGCGGGCGTTGTGGTTTTCGAAGGCCGTGCTGCCGTTCATGCGCAAGGAGGCGGGGTTGCGTGAGACGCTCCCGCTTTCGCCGGTGCTGCAGCATATCGGGCTCTATTGCTATCGGCCCGCGGCGCTCGAGGCGTTCGAGGCGGCGGAGCCATCGCACTACGAGGTGCTGGAGGGGCTCGAGCAGTTGCGGCTGCTGGAACTGGGGCTGGATGTGCGGGCGGTGCCGGTCGAGCCGGCGCGGATCACCATGAGCGGGGTGGACAGCCCCGCCGACGTGGAGCGGGCCGAGCGGCTGATCGCCGAGCACGGCGACCCGTTCGTGGACTGGCGCGCATGACGCGGCTCTACATCGTGCGGCACGGCAACACGTTCGAGGCCGGCGAGACGCCGCGGCGCATCGGCTCGCGCACGGACCTGCCGCTCACCGCCGCGGGGCTGACGCAGGCGGAAGCGCTGGGGGCGCACTTCGCGCGCCAGGGAGTGCGGTTCGCGCGGGCGCTGTCGAGCGGGCTCGCGCGCACGCGGGCCACGGCGGAGGCAATCCTCGCGCGGCAGCCCCATCCGCTGGTGCTGGAGACGGCGGATTTCCTCGCCGAGGTGGATCACGGGCCGGACGAGAACCAGCCTGAAGACGCCGTACTGATGCGGATCGGTCGGGCGGCGCTGGAACTCTGGGACGCCGAGGCGGTGGCGCCACCCGGCTGGGATGTTCGCGCCGAGTGGCGGGGTAGCCGGTGGCTGGCGTTCGCGGACGAAGCGGTGACGGCGCACCGGGACGATTCGATCCTGCTGGTCACCAGCAACGGGGCCGGACGGTTCGCGCTATCGGCCTTCGGGCTCAAACCCGGTGGAAAAGCCACAGGTGTCAAATTCCGGACGGGAAGCTATGGGCTGGTAGAGGCTGGCGGGGGCGGCAAGTTCCGTCTACTGGAATGGGACAAGCGGCCAGACACGGCCCACTAACGGTTTGAAGTGAATAGTATGAGCGATGTTTCGATCATTGCGCCCTCCGGCCGCGAGATCGCGATCGGCAGTAAGCGGCCGCTTGCGTTCATTCTGGGGCCCTGCGTGATCGAAAGCCGCGACCATGCGCTGCGGACGGCGAGCTTCCTCGCCGAGATCGGCGCGCGGCGGGGCATTCCGCTGGTCTACAAATCCTCCTTCGACAAGGCGAACCGCACCAGCGCCGCGAGTTTTCGCGGACGCAGCCTCGAGGAGGCGCTGCCCATCTTCGAGGCGGTGAAGCGCGAGACGGGGCTGCCGGTGACCACGGACGTGCACGAGCGCGAGCAATGCGCGATCGCCGCCGAAGTGGTCGACATCCTCCAGATCCCGGCGTTCCTGAGCCGGCAGACGGACCTGCTGGTCGCTGCGGCCGAAACGGGCAAGGTGGTAAACGTCAAGAAGGGGCAGTTCCTCGCGCCCTGGGACATGAAGAACGTCGCCAACAAGCTCGACAAGGCCGGCGCCTCGGGGGTGTTGCTGACTGAACGGGGCACGAGCTTCGGCTACAACACTCTGGTGGTCGACATGCGCGGGCTGCCGATCATGGCGGAGACCGGCAAGCCGGTGATCTTCGACGCGACCCACTCGGTGCAGCAGCCCGGGGGACGCGGTGAGTCGTCGGGCGGGCAGCGCGAATATGCGCCGGTACTGGCGCGTGCGGCAGTGGCCGTGGGCGTTGCAGGCGTGTTCATCGAGACGCACGAGGACCCCGACAACGCGCCGTCGGACGGGGCGAACATGATTCCGCTCGACGAGATCGACGGGCTGGTGGCCGAGCTGATGGCGCTCGACCAGATCGCCAAGGCCCGACCGTGACGGCCGTGGAGGCCCACCCGAAGGCCAGATTCAGCCTGTTGCGCCTGCGAAATGCGGCACTGGTCGTGGTAGCATTTGCCGGGCCGTGCCTGATCGGTGCACCGGCCCCGACCCTGCTGCTCGTGCTGGCGCTGCTCGGCTACCTGACGCCGTCGATCCGCCGCAGCTTCCGCGAGCGGACCCGCAACCCGATCGACCTGATGCTGCTGCTGCCGGTCCTGGCGCTGTCGCTGACCTTCGCGATCGCTGCAAGGGCGCCGGCGGACCTGCTGTATCTGTTCAACTTCGTCCCCCTGCTGATGGCCCTGCCCTACCGCTGGCAGCTCGAGGGCGAGGCGCGGCATGACGGATTGGCGGTGCTCGCGAGGCTGGCTCTCGTTGGTGCGGGATTCGCGCTGCTGGTGGGCATGGTGCAGGTGTTCGCGCTCGGCATTTCCCGCGCCGGCCTTTACTGGCTTAATCCGATCCAGTTCGCAGATACCGCCTTGCTGCTCGGTTTCCTCTCCGCTTGCGGGGCATGGCTGCCGGGGATCAAGCACCGCTGGATCTATCTCGCCGGGCCGCTGTTCGGGATCGCCGCCACGCTGCTGTCGGGCACACGTGGAGCGATGCTCGCCGTGCCCGTGCTGGCACTGCTGGCGATCGTGTTCGCAGTGGCGACCGCCCGCAACAAGAAGCGGGCGCTGCTGATTTCAGGGATCGTCGCGGCCGCGACCACGGCGGTGGTTGCCCTCCCGCTGCTCTACGTTGCGCTGGCGCCGGGCTCGGAACTGGCGCGACCAATCACCCGCGCCCTGAGTACCTTCCAGGCCCTTGGCGACGTTCAGGGGAACGCGAAGAGCGATACCAGCACGCGAGTGCGGATGGAGTTCCTGATCGGCGGTGCGAAGGCCTTCGCCGAGGCGCCGCTGCTTGGGCATGGCTGGGCCGGCATGATCGACGCCGTTGCTCCCAAGGTTCCCGAAGACCTGCAGAAGCGGGCGACAGAGTATGGCCATCTGCACAACGACTTCCTGAATGCCGCGGTCAGCGCGGGCGTGATCGGCATTCTGAGCTACATCGCCATCCTGCTGGCCCCGCTCGTCGCGGTGCTGGCGACACCCCGGGACAGCCAGTTCGCCGGGCGGCTCTACATGGCGCTGACGCTGACGCTCAGCTACCTGGTTTTCGGGCTGACCAATGTGATGCTCGGCTACGAATTCCACACGACGCTCTATGGTTTCCTGCTGATGCCGATGCTGGCGATCGGCCGCGATCCTACGCCCCGTGTGGCGTCCAATGAACCGAGGAACCAGGTGGACCAGCCTCAGTCGGCGACCGGGAAATCCGCCGTCGGGGCGGACACAGCGTAGACGGTATAGGTCTCCCTCGCCCTGCCGGTGCCTCGGTAGACAGTACCCAGTGGCTCGGAGTGGGTGAAATGAGGTGAACCTGCGTCCGATTTCGGCTCACCGCGGAGCACCAGGACGCCGGGGAAGAGCAGCGGATAGCGCTCGGCGGCCGGCACGAACTCGTAGCGGTCCGGCCGCTTGAGATCACGAACCGGGCGCGGATCGCGTACGGCCTGTCCTGCAAAGAACAGCTCGCCGGTCAGCTGATAGTTGCCGGAGGTCCAGATCGACTTCGCACCCGCCTCGTCGGCGAGCTCTCGCACCGAGGCGGCGAACTCATGCCAGCCGCGCAGCATGCGGGTGCGGTCGAGCGTGCCGAGATCGAGCGGGGCGAAGATGGCCTGCCAGGTGACGAGGCCGATCAGCACCAGGCCGAGCGTGGCGTGGGCGACGACCAGCACGCGGCGCCAAAGCCGCGAACGCAGCGATATGACGACCCAGGCGGCGACCAGCGTCATCATCGGCAGCACCGGTTGCGGCCAGTTGGCCTGGACCCGGGCATGAAGCGCGTGGACGACGAAGTAGAGCAGCAGCGGCAGGCTGGTGAGGACGGGGAGGGCGAGCGAAGCGCCGCTCCGGCGCGGGTGGCCGATGAGCCAGGCCAGAATGCCCAGCATCGAACAGGCCATCAGGATAGGGCCGGTGAGCGCCGCCTGCGAGAGGAAGAACTCGGGCAGCAGCGCGCCGAACCCGCTCTCGACGCTGGCAATGCGGGCGCCCTGGAACAGGAACGAGCGCCATTCGTGGGTGGCGTTCCACCAGAGCACCGGGGAGAAGACGAGGAGCGCGAGCAGGCCGCCGGCCCAGAGCTGCCAGGTGAGGAGTTGTCGACGCCCCTCCGCGGTGAGCAGCAACCAGGCCACAAGGCCGATGCCGAGCCAGGCGTTGGTGTATTTGCCCACGAGGCCGAGGCCGGCGAAGAGACCGACAGCGAGCCACCAGGCGTCGCCACCGTGCGGCGTCGCACGGCCGTCCGGCCGGGCCGGAGGGGGAGGCGTGGGCATCACGAGGGTCGACGCGGGCAGTGACGTGCTCGGGCAGGTGGCCGGCTTCCGTCTCGTGGCGTCCGCCGACCCGAGCGGGGAGTTCGTCACGT
>JAEYTN010000449.1 GCA_023433985.1 Pseudomonadota bacterium
CAAGGGGGCGGTGCCGCGGCACTAGCGCGGCACCACGACGGGGTCAGGCGGCGGCAGGCTGCCGCCGGCCGAGGCCGAGGAAGACGACGGCGCCGGCGGCGACGACCAGGGCCATGACGGCGATAGCGAGGAAGTCGGTCCAGCCGGGCTTGAACACCATGTCGAAGATGACTACGAGCATCACCGTGTAGTCGAAGCGGCTGATGCGCATCAGCTGGCGGCCCTGCGCGATAGCCTCGTCGGTGCGGCCTTCGGCGACAAGCGCGCCCAGCTTGCGGCCGGTGGGTTCGATGATCAGCAGGCCGGTGAAGAACGTGGAGGCGAAGCCAGCGAGGCCGAGGATGACCCAAAACTGGCCCCACATCCCGCCGAAGGTGGCGGCGATGGCGCCGAAGATGACGGTGAGGAACGAGGTCGGCACGAACCACGTCTTGCCCAGCACATTCATCAGGTCGAGGATCTTGAACAGCGCGGCTTCGCCCTCCGCGCGCTCGGCCAGCGCCTGCCCGGCGATGAGGGCCAACCCGCCGCCGACCCAGGCGAGCGCAGTGAGGACGTGGAGAAACTTGAAGACGGTGTAGAGATCCATGGAGTCCCTCTCGGATCGCGCCCCCCGGCGGAAGTGCAGCGGTGTGATGCCGGGGGGATGAACCGGGGATGAATGGCCGACGCCATCGACTGGCAGGCATCAGCAGCGAGATGACGAGGTAGCAGGGCCGTGCCGGTGCCGCCCCCTCCACCACGCTTCGCGTGGTCCCCCTCCCCCGCTTCGCGGTGGAGGAGCCGCGGTGGCGGGGTTGGTGGCCGGGAGCTAACCTCGATGACCCTGCATCGATTCTTGGGGATTTCCTGGTCATGAGCCTGAGACTTGCTGCGCTGCTAGCGGCGGTGCTGTGGGGGTTTACCTACATCATTACGACGACGCTGCTGCCGCATAACCCGGTCTTCCTGGGCGGCATGCGGGCGCTTGGGGGCGGGGTACTGCTGCTGGCGCTGGCGCGGCAGGCGGTGCCGCAGGGCTACTGGCCGAAGCTGGTGGCACTGGGGACGCTGAACTTCGGGGCGTTCTTCGCGCTGCTGTTCGTGGGCGCGATCCGATTGCCGGGCGGTGTCGCGGGGACGTTCCAGACACTGGGGCCGCTGATGACGATCCTGATGGCCTGGGCGCTGCTGCGGCAGCCGCCGACGGCGCTGAAGATCGTCTCGATCATCGTGGGGGCGGTGGGCGTGGCGCTGGTGATCCTGCGCGGCGATGCGGGCGTCGACGGGATCGGCGTGGCGGCGGCGCTGCTGAGCGTGGTCGCCGGGTCGCTCGGCGGTATCCTGATCAACCGGTGGGGGCGGCCTGAGGGGATGTCGCTATTGAGCTTCACGGCGTGGCAGCTGCTGGTCGGCGGGGCGGAACTGGCGCTGCTTGCCGTGATCCTCGGCGATCTGCCCGGGGAGATCACCGGGACGAACGTGTTGGGGTTCGTGCTGCTCGCGGTGGCGCTGACGGCGGTGCCCTTCGTGTTGTGGTTCCGGGCGATCGTGGCGCTGGGGGCCGCGTCGGTGGTGCCGTTCGTGCTGGTGACGCCAGTGGTGGCCTTCGCGCTCGATGCGGCGGTGAAAGGGGTGTGGCCCAGCCCGCTGCAGGTGGTGGGCGTGGTGCTGGTGATGGTGGGGCTGCTGGTGAACCAGTGGGGCGGAGTAAAGAAGGTCGGCGGGGGTTGAGGCCAGTCCGCATGGACTGCCGCCATCTTCGGAGCCTTACGGGACGCTGACCGGGCGTCGAGACTGTGCCGCCCCCTTCCACCGGCTTCGCCGTTCCCCCTCCCCCGCTTGGCGGGGGAGGACCCTGGCGACGTTGGCGGGGTGCTACCAGCTCAGGCGCTTTTCTTCGGCTTCGCGGGCGGCGAAGCGTTCGCGGGCTTCGGCGATGCGGCTGTTGTTGGCGTGGGCCCAGCGGGTGAGGATGGCGATGGGCTCGGTGAGCTCGATGCCCATCTCGGTGAGGGCGTAATCGACGCGCGGCGGAATCGACGGGGTGACGGTGCGGGAGATGAAGCCATCCTTCTCGAGGTCGCGCAGGGTGGAGGTCAGCATCTTCTGCGAGACGCCGTCGATCTTGCGCTTGAGCTCGGAGAACCGGAGCGGGCCGTGGCCGAGCGCGATGATGATGTACATCGTCCACTTGCCACCGATCTGCTGCAGCACCTCGTTCACCGGGACGATGGCGGCCTTGCACTCCTCGAAATCGCGCGGGGCGTTCGGATCCTGCCACGCCTTGGGAAGGGGCTGGATCTCCCGCGACCTGGTGGCGACGGGCTGGGGCGTGAAGGTTTCCATCGGGTGACTCCGTGAGAAAATAGTGCCGTCTTGTGGCGGCCATCGGCAGGCACATACATAGCGTCAGTTACTGACGGTGACTAGGTCTCTGTTGGTGGCTACCCCTAACGTTTGGTATGCAAGGCAGCAGCAGATGACCCAGTTCAGTAAGCCGAAGATCGGCATCATCCTTTCCACCACGCGGCAGTCGCGGTTCGGCGACCGGCCGGCGCGCTGGGTGCAGCAGATCGCCGAGGCGCGTGGCGACGCTGAGTACGAGATCGTCGACATGCGAGACCACAAGCTGCCGTTCTTCGAAGCGCCGGCCTCGCCGCGCTACATGCCGGTGAGCGACGAGGGAGCGCAGCAGTTCACGCGGGAGCTCGCGCGGTTCGACGG
>JAEYTN010000560.1 GCA_023433985.1 Pseudomonadota bacterium
CTCGAATGGGAATGCGCCATCAAGTCGGCGGAGCAGGGCGCTGCCGAAGGTGCGCCGTTCATCACCAGCCACATCATCAACGTCACCGAGAAGGCGTTCGACGATTTCGCTGCCTCCGGCACCGACCGCGCCGCCAACCGCAAGATTCTCGGCCTGAGCTAAGAGGTAAGAACAATGGCAAACCGCATCCGCCTCGGCATGGTCGGTGGTGGCGCCGGAGCCTTCATCGGCGCCGTGCACCGCATCGCCTCGCGCATTGACGACGACTACGAGCTCGTCGCCGGCGCCCTCTCGTCCAATCCGGACAACGCCCGCCAGTCTGCCGCCGATCTCAATATCGCGCCGGACCGCGCCTACACCTCGTACGAGGAAATGGCGCAGAAGGAAGCAGCCCGCCCGGACGGTATCCAGGCCGTGTCGATCGTCACGCCCAACCACGTGCATTTCGGCCCCGCCAAGGCCTTTCTCGAAGCCGGCATCCACGTCATCTGCGACAAGCCGCTGACCTCGTCGCTCGTCGACGCCCGCGCGCTGCGCGAGGTGAAGCCGAAGAACGGCGCCAAGTTCCTGCTCACCCACAACTACACCGGCTACCCGCTCATCCGGCAGGCGCGCGACCTCGTTGCCTCGGGCGCGCTGGGCAAGATTCGCGTCGTCCAAGCCGAGTACCCGCAGGATTGGCTGACCACCGAAGCCGATCCCGGCAACAAGCAGGCCTCGTGGCGCACCGACCCGGCGCGCTCGGGCGCCGGCGGCGCCATCGGCGACATCGGCACGCACGCCTACAACCTCGCTCGCTTCGTCACGGGCCTGAAGACCGAGGCGGTCTCCGCCGACCTCCAGAGCTTCGTGCCCGGCCGTCAGCTCGACGACAACGTCCACATCCTGCTCCGCTTCGAGGGCGGCGCCCGCGGTATGCTGTGGGCGAGCCAGGTCGCGGTGGGCAGCGAGAACGGCCTGCAACTGCGCGTCTACGGCGACAAGGCCGGCCTCGAGTGGCGGCAGGACAACCCGAACTACATGTGGTTCACCGAGTACGGAAAGCCCAAGCAGCTGCTGACTCGCGGCGGCGCCATCTCGGCTCCGCCCGCGGCCTCGATGAATGTCCGCGTCCCCTCCGGTCACCCCGAGGGCTACCTCGAAGCCTTCGCCACGCTCTACCACCAGTTCGCGCAGGTGATCCGGGGCAACGGTCAGGACGTCGAAGGCCTGCTCCCCTCGCTCGCCGACGGCGTCGAAGGCATGGAGTTCATCATGGCGGCCGTCGCCTCGTCGAAGGCCGACGGCAAGTGGACACGGTTCAGCGAGGTCTAGCCGCGCGCGGGTCGGGCCGCCCGGTGCGGCCCGCGCCGGCCCGATCGGCCGGTACATCGCCGACCCGCTCGACCTCGAACCCGCGCTCCGCCAGCAGCGCAGGCACGCCTCCGGGCCCGACCAGATGGCCGGCGCCCACCACCACCAGCGCGTCGTCGTTCTCCGCCAGCATCTGCTCGACGCGCGTGGTCCACCGCTCGTTGCGGCCGGTGATCAGCACGTTGTAGCGGTCATGCGTGCTGGCCGCGTCGTTGCTGATCACCTCGTAGAGCAGGTCGGCATCGCCGCGCTCCCATGCCAGCATCATCTCGTCGATGGAGTTCATCGAGTCCGGTGCACCGAGCATCCGAACCGTCAGCATCAGGTTCTCGACCTGCTCGGCTTCCGATCCCGCCGCGAAGAAGCCGAGCTGCTCCTCCGCCGTTTCGAGCCCACGCTGCCGCGCCGTCTCCACTTCGGCGAACAGCGCCATCTCGACGCCGCCCACCGCGCCCTGGATCAGCGCGCTTGACAACAGCACCTCCGTCATCCACGGCGTCATGCGTTCGAAAGTCACGGGATCGAGGCCGGCAGCTGCCGCGGCCGTGCGCACCTCTTCACCCTGTTCAGGTGTCAGCACGTCCCACAGCGTCCGCCCGTCGCGCAGCCGCCCTTCCACCAGCATCGCCCTGCCAATGGTCGCGAACGCGGCATCGTCAAACAGCAACTCGAAATAGACGTGTTCGGCCGCGGCCACCTGCTCGTCCAGCAGTGGGGTCCGCCAGTTCAGATCGCGGGTGAACACGTGGATGGAGCCGAACAGGTAGACCGAGCTGTCCTCGTCCGACACCTTCCACATCGCAGGCTCCGCGGCGGCGGGCAGAGCAAGGCACAGCGACAGCAGCGACGCGGCGAAGGCACCTTTGAGCAATGCCTTCATCGTCGCGGCCCCTCGCGTCAGTGCGTCCAGGGGGTCTTGCGATCCGCGCGGAAGTTGTCGGCGTAAACCGTCCGCTTCACCGTCGATTTGTGCTCCGGCAGCACCTGGTACGGGATGCCGTTCTTTTCGGCATAGGCCGTGGCCTCCTCGAGCGTATCGAAAGTGAGCCGAATCTGGGTCCGCGTGTCCGAGCTCGACGTGTAGCCCATCAGCGGTTCGATCTCACGCGCCGTGGCCGGCTCGTGCACCAGCACCCACTCTTTGGATTTGCCGCGCCCGGACTGCATCGCGTTGGGTGCGGGCCGGTAGATACGTGCCGTCATCTCTTGCCTTCGAGTTGCTTTGCCGGGACCTGCGAGCCTCGAACAGGCCCCGTTCGTGTCGCCAATTCAATCCACGAAAAGCGGCCGAAAAGCAAGGCGATGCAGGCCATGGCCAGCCGGTCGCGACCGTTCCATCACGCAGGGAAGGAAGATGGTCGGGGCAGAGTGATTCGAACACTCGACCACCGGTTCCCAAAACCGGTGCTCTACCAGGCTGAGCTATACCCCGGACCGTGGCTATGCGTTACCCGCAGTCGCCGCAAAGCGCAAGCGCGCGCCACCAGTTGACGGCGCCGCGACGAACGCCGAAAGCTCGCCCATGCGTCATCTCTCGAAAGCTTGGCCGTTCGGCCTCAGCCGCAGCACTGCCTGGTGGTTCGTCGCCGGCTTCGTCGTCCTGATCGCCGGCCTCTACCTGCTCGATCGTCCGCTGTCGGTCTGGGGCCAAGGCCTGGCGCCGGAGGTCCGGAGCTTTTTCCGGTGGATGACGCGCTGGGGTGAGTCGGACTGGATACTCGTCCCGTCGCTCCTCGGCGTCATCCTCGCCTGGCTGCTCTCGCTCGTCACCCGTGATCGCCTGCGCGTCTGGGCGCGCCATTTGCTGATCGTCTCGGGTTTCATCTTCCTGGGGGTCGGCCTGCCGAGCCTCGCAGCGGCGCTCCTGAAGCGCATCATCGGTCGCGGCCGGCCGATGGAGTGGACGGCCGACGCGCCCCTCAGCTTCACACCGCTGAACTGGAGCGCCTACTCGTTCCAGAGCTTCCCGTCGGGCCACGCGACGACCGCCTTCTCGTTGGCGCTGACGGTCGCGTTCCTGTGGCCGAAGTCGTTCTGGCCGATGCTCATCCTCGCCACGCTGATCGGCCTCTCGCGCATCGTCCTCGGGCAGCACTACCCGACCGACATCGCGGCCGGTGCGGTGCTTGGTACGCTCGGTGCCTTCGCGGTCCGGAACTTCTTCGTTTCCCGCGGCTGGCTGTTCGAGCCCGGGCAGGCGGGCGCCATCGCCCGCCGCAACCTCGATCCTCAGGCGAGATAGCGCGCCAGCGCCGCCGCCATGTCGCGCTTCAAGTCCTCGATCTCCTCCAGCCCCACATGGATGCGGAACATCTGCCCCTCCGCCGTCCACGGTACCGCCGTGCGGATATTGGATGGGTTGAACGGGATGCAGAGGCTTTCGTAGCCGCCCCACGAGTACCCCATCCCGAACAGTTCGAAGCCGTTGACCATCGCGGCGAGGTTATCGCGCGTCCGCTTGGTCAACCGGAACGCGAACAGGCTGCCGGCCCCCGTGAAGTCACGCTTGAAGATCGCGTGTCCCGGATCGTCGGGCAGGGCAGGGTGGTACACCTGCTCGACCCCCGGTTGCCCTTGCAGCCATTGTGCGAACTCGAGGCTCTGCCGGCTGTGATGCTTCATCCTTAGGGCAAGCGTCCGCATGCCGCGCAGCGCCAGGTACGAATCGTCGGGCGACGTAGCGACGCCCAGGATCCGGTGCGTCCGCTTCAGCTTCGGCCACAGCCTCTCGTTTGCCGATACCGTCCCCACCATGGCGTCGGAATGACCGACCAACATTTTGGTGGCGGCGTGCATCACCATGTCGGCGCCCAGCGCCAGCGGCTGGTGGAACAGCGGCGAGGCCCAGGAATTGTCGACGATTACGGTCACGTCGCGCTCGTGAGCGGCCTGCACGACCGCCCTCAGGTCCTGCATTTCGAACGTCAGCGAACCGGGACTCTCGACGAAGATCGCCTTGGTCTTGTCCGTGATCAGCCCGGCGATACCCGCCCCGATCCGCGGATCGTAGAAGCGTGTGGAGATACCGAAGCGCTGCAGGCCCTCGGTGCTGAAAATGCGCGTCGGATCGTAGGCGGAGTCGGTCACCAGAACCTCGTCGCCCGCCGACACCGCCGCCAGCAACGCAGTCGATACGGCCGAGAGCCCGGACGGGCAGATCACCGTCCCCGCCGCGCCTTCGAGCTCGCTCACCAGCTGCGCGAACCCATTGGTTGTTGGGTTGTCATTGCGTCCGTAGCGGATCGGGGCCTGGTAGTCCTCGAGTTCGTCCAGCGTCTTGAACAGGATGGTCGAACCCCGGAACACCGGCAGGTTCACATAGCCGAAATTCTCGGCCGAGGCCCTGCCCGAGTGCGTCAGGATGGTCTCCGGCGCGGTGGCATCCCCGCCTTCGGTCGTCTTCTTGCTCACGTTTTTGGTCCTGCCCAAATTGGCGCCAGAGTCGATTCTTGAACAAAAAACAGTCAGGTTTGCTGCCCCAATCCGGCCATAGAGCTTGACGCAACCGTCAATTGCCGCTTCGATGCATACCAGCATCACTCCCGCCATCCAAGGCGGCGGTGCCGCCGACGCCTGAGGGGGGCCTTTGGGCTGTCGGCATCGAGGTCAGGGAACAAGGTAAAAAGCCAATGATGAAATCGATTCTCACCGTTGCGGTCGCGGCAGGGCTCGGCCTGTCGGCGACCGCGGCGCTGGCACAGACTGCGTCGAGCACGCTCGAGGCGGTCAAGGCCAGGGGCTACGTCCAGTGCGGCGTAACCGAGGGCGTGCCGGGCTTCAGTCAGCCCGATGCAAGCAACAACTGGACGGGTCTCGACGTCGAGTATTGCCGCGCGGTGGCCTCTGCCATCTTCAACGATCCGAACGCCGTCCGCTTCACGCCGACGACGTCGTCGGACCGCTTCACGATCCTGGGTTCGGGTGAGGTCGATCTGCTCGCCCGCACCACCACCTGGACAATGACCCGCGACACCACGCTGGGCCTCATGTTCGTGGGTACGCTGTTCTACGATGGCCAGGGCTTCGTGGTCCGCACCGCCGACGGCATCAACTCGGCGCTCGATCTGGGAGGCGCAGCCGTCTGCATCGAGGCTGGCACCACCACCGAGCTCAACGCGGCCGACTACTTCGCCGCCAACGGTCTCGAGTTCAACCCGGTGACCTTCACTGGCCAGGACGAAGTGATCAAGGCGTTCGAGGATGGTCGTTGCGACGTGCTGACCTCCGACAGCTCGCAGCTCGCCGGCAACATCACCGAGTTCGCCGACCCGTCTGCCTACAAGCTGCTGCCCGAGATCATCTCCAAGGAGCCGCTCGCTATCGTGGTCCGCCAGGGCGACGATACCTGGTTCGAGATCACCCGCTGGGTCTACCACGCGCTGCTCGAGGCCGAGGAGTTCGGCATCACCCAGGCCAATGTCGACGAGATGCTGGGCTCCGACAATCCGTCGGTCCGCCGCATTCTCGGCGTCGAGGGCGACTTCGGCACCCCGCTCGGGCTGACCAAGGACTGGGCATACCAGACCGTAAAGGGCGTCGGTAACTACGGCGAGATCTACGAGCGCAATGTCGGCGCCGGTTCGCCGCTCAATCTGCCGCGCGGTCTCAACGCGCTGTGGAACCAGGGCGGCCTGCAGTACGCTCCGCCGATCCGCTGATCGATCCTAACCCGGCCGGCGCCCGCACAGGGCGCCGGTTTTGCGTTTCTGCCGGCCGGGTAGGGTCGGCAAGTGGTCACTCGGGCAGGAGAGACACTTGGCTACAACTGATCTCGGGCGTGAGCCCGACACGAAGACGTTTTTTCTGAACGATCCGAAAATCCGCGCGGTCATCTACCAGGTCGTGACCGTCGTCGCAGTGGTGGCGTTCGCCTGGTGGATCGTCGTCAACACCGGCGCCAACCTGCGCGCCCAGAACAAGACCACCGGCTTCGATTTCCTCTGGGGCACCGCCGGTTTCGAGACGAGCTTCACGCTCACCGGGTTCAACCGCGCCTCGATCTACTGGCAGGCTCTGCTGACGGGTGTCGTCAACACCGTCCTCGTCTCCATTATCTCCATCGTCATCGCCACCACCGTCGGCTTCTTCGTCGGCATCGCGAGGCTCTCGCAGAACTGGATCATCTCCCGGCTCGCCACGGTCTATGTCGAGGTCGTGCGCAACGTGCCGCTGCTGCTGCAGCTTTTCGTGTGGTACTTCGCCGTGCTCAAAGCCATGCCGGCGGTCAAGCAATCCATCGTGTTCCTGGGCGGCTGGGCCATCAACCAGCGCGGCCTCTACACGCCCCGGCCCCTGATCGACGATCGCTTCATCTACGTCGCGATCGCCTTCGTGATCGCGGTCGTCGCCGCCGTCCTCATGGCGCGCTGGGCGCAGCGCCGGCAGGATGCGACCGGCCAGCAGTTTCCGAAGTTCTGGGCCGGCGTCGGCCTCGTCGTCGTCGTGCTGTTGATCGCCTATCCGCTGTCGGGCACCAACCTGCAGTTCCAGTATCCCGTTCTGCAGGGCTTCAACTACCGCGGCGGCCTCCAACTGCCGCCCGAGCTGGTGGCGCTGATCGTCGGCCTCTCGCTGTACCACGCGACCTTCATCGGCGAGACCGTGCGCGGCGGCATCCAGGCGATCAGCCACGGGCAGACCGAAGCCGCGCAGTCGCTCGGTCTGCGCGAGGGCCAGCGCCTGCGGCTCGTCATCATCCCGCAGGCCATGCGCGTCATCATTCCGCCGCTGACCAGCCAGTACCTCAACATCACCAAGAACTCCTCGCTCGGCGCCGCCATCGGCTACCCCGAGTTCGTCGCAGTGTTCATGGGCACCTCGCTCAACCAGTCGGGCCGCGCCATCGAGATCGTCGGCATCACCATGCTCGTCTACCTCACGCTGTCCCTCAGTACGTCGGCGCTGATGAACTGGTACAACGCCCGCGTCGCGCTGGTGGAAAGGTAAGGCCATGACCGACGCCTCCTTCGTCCGCGACAAGATCGTCGAAAGCCGGCCGGCGCCGGTCCGCACCTCGGGCATCGGCCTGTGGCTCCGGAAGAATCTCTTCGCTACCCCCGGGGACACCATCCTCACCGTCCTCGCCGTCGCCCTGCTGGCATGGCTGCTACCCGCGCTCTACAGCTTTCTCATCGGCAACGCGGTGTTCGAGGGTACCGTCGAGGATTGCCGGGTGGAGAATGTCGGAGCGTGCTGGATTTACGTGGAAGCCCGCATCACCTTCTTCATCTACGGCTTCTACCCGGCGACCGAGTACTGGCGCGTCAACCTCGTCTTCCTGATGCTCGCGGTGCTGCTGATCCCGCTGCTCGTACCCAGGGCGCCGTTCAAGATCGTCAACGCGGCGCTCTTCTTCGTCGTGTTCCCGGTGGTCGCCTCCATCCTGCTCAAGGGCGGCATGTTCGGGCTGCGACAGGTGCCGACCGAGCAGTGGGGCGGCCTCATGGTCACCCTCATCATCGCGCTCGTCGGCATCATCTGCTCGCTACCCCTGGGCATCCTGCTGGCGCTCGGCCGGCGCTCCAAGCTGCCGATCGTCAAGTATCTCTGCGTCGCCTTCATCGAGCTCTGGCGCGCCGTACCGTTGATCACCGTGCTGTTCATGGCTTCCGTCATGCTGCCGCTGTTCATGCCGCAGGGCATGTCGGTGGATAAGCTGCTGCGGGCGCTGGTCGGCGTCACCCTGTTCACCGCCGCCTACATCGCCGAGGTGATCCGTGGCGGCCTCGCGGCCGTGCCCCGGGGGCAGACCGAGGCGGCGTCGGCCCTGGGCCTCAGCTACTGGAAATCCATGGGCTTCATCGTCCTGCCCCAGGCGCTGAAGCACTCGATCCCTGGCATCGTCAACAACTTCATCTCGCTGTTCAAGGACACCTCCCTGGTGTCCATCGTCGGCATCTTCGACCTGCTGAATGCGGTACAGTCGGCCAGCTCCGACAACGCCTGGGCTTCGCCCACCCGCGCCATCACCGGCTACATCTTCGCCGCCATGGTCTTCTGGGTCTTCTGCTTTGCGATGTCGCGGTACTCGATGTGGGTCGAGCGGCGTCTCAACACCGGCTACAAGAGGTAGTTATGAGCAACCTAGCGATGGCCGAAGAGCGGCCCGTCGATACCTCGCAGATGCGGGTCTCCAAGACCGAGGTCGCGATCGAGATCATCGGCATGAACAAGTGGTACGCCGATTCCACGTGCTGCGCGACATCGACCTCAAGGTGATGAAGGGCGAGCGCATCGTCATCGCCGGGCCTTCGGGCTCCGGCAAGTCGACGCTGATCCGCTGCATCAACCGCCTCGAGGAGCACCAGCA
>JAEYTN010000612.1 GCA_023433985.1 Pseudomonadota bacterium
GCAGAGGACGAGGCCGACGAGCAGCGCCAGCGGCACGGAAACCTTGCCCATGCCGCGGGCCGTCATGGCGAAGAGGATCGCCGTGGCGACCGAAAAGCCGACATAGCGGATGAGGATCAGCTGGGCGAGGAGGCCACCGACGATCCAGGCGACGGGGGCGAGCTCCTGCGGTTCGCGTTCCGGGAAATCGCCGCGGATCGCCTCGATGACCGTCCAGACGGCGAGGAGGCCGAGGCCGACCGCCACGGCATAGGGCACGACGGCGGGGCCGACGCGGGCGTAAGCGCCGCCCGCCCCGAGGCTCGATGCATCCCAGGCGATAACGGCGCCGAGCACGGCCAGCGCCGCCGCGATGATAAGCGCCGCCACATCCGGGCGGCGCCTGGTTGTCGTGGGAGCCGAGGGCTCGCTCATGGCAGGGGCCGCCTACTGGACGAGCCCGACTTCCTTGAGGATGGCCTCGGTGGCCGCCATGTCGGCGGCGAGCTGGGTCTTGAACTCGTCGCCGGCGAGCCAGGTGTTGATCCAGCCCTTGGTCTCGAGCGTCTTCTGCCAGGAGGCGGAGTTCACCATCTTCTCGACGTCGGCGGTGATGGCCGCGGTCTGTTCGGCCGAGAGGCCCGGGCCGGCCCAGACGCCGCGCCAGTTCTGCACCACGAGGTCGACGCCGCCTTCCTTGAAGGTCGGGCCGTTGATGATCGCGACCTTTTCGGGCGCCGACACGCCGACGACGCGGAGAGCGCCCGCTTCGACCTGCGCCTGGAACTCGCCGTAGCCGGAAATGCCGACGGTGACCTGGTTGCCGAGCACGGCCGCCAGCGCCTCGCCGCCGCCAGAGAAGGCGATGTAGTTGACGAGCTTGGGATCGACCCCGACCGTCTTGGCGAAGAGGCCGGCGGTGATGTGGTCGGTGCCGCCCGCCGAGCCGCCGGCCCAGGAGACGGAGCCCGGATCGGCCTTCAGCTTCTCCACGAGCCCCGCGATATCCTTGATGTCGGAGGCGGCGGGGACGACGATCACCTCGTATTCGCCGGTCAGCCGGGCGATGGGGGTGACGGCGTCGAGGGTCACGGGCGCCTTGTTGGTGAGGATGGCGCCGACCATGACGTAGCCGCCCACCAGCAGCCGGGCCGGATCGCCGTTGGCCTCCTGGCTGAACTGCGCGAGGCCGATGGTGCCGCCGGCGCCGGGGACGTTGACGACCTGCACGTTGCCCGAGATACCCTCGGCGGTCAGCGCCTCCTGCATGGAGCGGGCGGTCTGGTCCCAGCCGCCGCCGGGCGCGGCAGGCGCCATGATCGTGTAGTCGGCGGCGTAGGCGGAGGCGGGGAGCAGGATGGCGCCCGCGAGCAGGGCAGTCGCGACGAGATGCTTCATGAGATTCCTCCTCGTGGCTCCGTGAGCCGGAGCCCGTTCGCATTGGCCGTGCAGGCACGGCAGGAGGCCATCATGCGGTGGGTTGACGCGGCCCGCAACTGTTCACGGCTTCGTGATGGCATCTGTGATGAACGCAGGACGCGAAGATTAAGGCAGATGAACGGCGGCTGAACGATTGATAAACAAAGCAAGTCAGTCTCGCTGCCATATTTGGCCGGGCGTGCGGCCATATTGCTGAACGGCAGATGAACGGGCTGCTTATTCAAGATTCAGCCGCACTGCCCATGTAGTGGCGCGACACCCGGCCAAGACCCGAATTCATTCAGGAGACGCATCACCCATGCACCTCGGCAACAAACTCGCCGTCGGCATATTCGCCTCGCTCATCGCCGCCGCCCCCGTTTTCGCCGCCATCGCGGCCGACCCCACCGGGACGTGGCAATCGACCACCGGCGAAAGCCGCTACAAGGTTTCCTATTGCGGCGACGGCACGCAGCTGTGCGCCAAGCTGACCTGGCTGCGCGACGACGCGCGGACGGAGGAAAACCTCCCCTATCTCAACCGCTATGTCGTCAAGGGCGCCACCGCCACGGACGACAACCAGTGGGCGGGCCAGGTGAGCTATGCCGGCGATACCTATGACGGCAACCTGACCATGACCGGCCAGGACTCCCTGAAGCTCTCGGGCTGCAAGGGCATGTTCTGCAAGACGATGAAGTTCAGCCGCATCTAGCCGGCTGCCAAAAGAGATAGGCAGCCGAAGAACTGCCGAACTGCAATCCCGCCCGAGTCCGCCTCGCGCGGGATTTTTTGTGCGTGACAATGCGGGAGGTGGCGGGGAGGGGGGATAAGTCGGGGTGGAAGATACCCGGCAGTCCCTTGCGCCGGAGCGACCATCTGCCCGCGACAAATAGTGGCGATGCAGTTTGCAGTCACGCAGCGACCGCGACGCGGCAGGCCGCAACGGAAAGTCGAGATTATCCACGTCCTCGTCGAAATGACGTCGATGTCACTCTTTCACATCGGCGGTCCGTTGGATAAAACACGCGTGTGAGCTTTGGGGGGCAGCTCGCGAAACGCCGGGGCACGGATTGGAATATTCGATAACTATTGGCGTGGCCGTTGCTGGCTACGTAAACGCTGCATTTCATCAGAACGAAGTCGCTCTCGTCAGCGAGGTCGTCCTGGCGAATGCGTCCGAGAGTGACCTTGAGAGTATCGAACTGCAACTGCAGGTCGAGCCGCCCTTTGCAGCGCCGCTGACCATTCGACTGGATCGGCTGGGGGCCCTGTCTTCGAGACACGTCGCCCCGATCGACTTGAAGCTCGATATCGGCTTCATGCGGCAACTGCGTGAGGCGGTGCGGGGATCGCTGACCGTGCGTGCCCTGGCCGGTGGCGCGATCGTTGGCGAGCAAGTCGCGCCGATAGATGTCTATCCGCCCTCGCACTGGGGTGGGACCGGGGCGGTTCCGGAGCTCATTGCTGCATTCGTGCGGCCCAACGATCCGGCTGTCGATGTGGTGCTGCACGAGGCGTCGGCACGGCTCGCAGCCGCCGGGCGAAAGTCGGCGATCGACGGCTACGCCGATGGGCGGCGCGAACGCACCTGGGAGATCGCGAGCGCCATCTGGTCGAGCATCGCCGGCCATGGCCTGACCTACGCGCTGCCGCCTGCCAGCTTCGAGCGCAACGGGCAGAAGGTCCGCGGACCCGGTGACGTGCTCGAGCGCAAGACCGGCACCTGCCTCGACCTCGCGCTCCTCTACGCCGCTTGCCTCGAGCAGGCGGGGCTGAACACCGTGCTCGTGCTGACCGAGGGGCATGCGTTTGTCGGGCTCTGGCTGCGCCAGGGCGACTTCGCCGCTGTCACCGTCGACGACATGCAACTGCTGAGAAAACGACGCGACCTCGAAGAGCTGATCTTTATCGAGACCACGTTCCTGACCCATGTCCCCGCCAGTCGCTTCGCCGAGGCGGTGAAGCGCGGCGCCACCCTCGTCGAAGAGGGCGCGCCGACGCTTGAGGTCGCGGTGGACATCGTGCGAGCCCGGCAGCGCCACATCCGACCGCTGGACCTGGGCGAAGCCAATGCGGGCGCGATTTCCGCCAACGTCGAGGTTGGGAAGGTCGACCTGGCCCTCGACGACGCGCCGGCCTTCATGTCGGACGTCGTCGTTCGGGAGGAGCCGGACGCAACGGTCGACCGGCTGGAGAAATGGAAGCGCAAGCTCCTCGACCTGTCGCTGCGCAACAAGCTGCTCAACTTCAAGGACACGCGGAAGGGCGTGGTGATCGACTGTCCCGACCCCGGCCGGCTGGAAGATCTGCTCACCGAGGGCACCCGCTTCCGCCTCATGCCGCGGGCCGAGATTCTCAACGCTGCCGATGGGCGAGACAGCGAGCTGTTCGTCGAGCGGCATCATGAGGATGGCCGGCGAGAGTATGTG
>JAEYTN010000037.1 GCA_023433985.1 Pseudomonadota bacterium
TCGGCGTTGTCGAAGAAGTTGATGCCCGCGTCATAGGCCGCGCCCATGATCGACTGCGCGTCGTCCTCGCCCACCTGTTTGCCGAAGGTGACCCAGGCGCCAAACGAGAACTCGCTGACCTTGAGGCCGGATTTGCCCAAGCGACGGTATTCCATATCGATGTCCATGAGGTTGGTCGGGGGGAGGAGGATGGAGGTTGTAACGCCTCGGAACGCGAACGGACAACGGCGCGCCCGGAAAATTCGCTTAAGCATTCACTTCAGCATTGACGGGAGACGAACGCTTAAGTATCACCTTAACTGACCTGCCGGCGCGCTGCTGCACCTCCGGCAGGCCGGGCCGGCGGCGGAACTCTTCGCGCTGGGTTACGTGAAACCGCTGCCGGTCCGCCTCATTCCTCCCGCACTTGCCGGCCCCCGCCCCCTCGGGCGATGCTCGGCCAAAGTGGCTGGAGGTTTCCCATGCGGTACATCGTCCACGGCGTCGGCGCGATCGGCGGCACCTTCGCGGCGGCGCTCGCCCGCGCCGGGCACGAGGTGGTCGGCATCGCGCGCGGGCGCATGCTGGCGGCGCTGCGCGGGCAGGGCGGCCTCACCTTCCGCACCGTCGCCGGCACGGACCATGTGACATTCGAGGTGGTCGGTACCCCGGATGAAATCGCCTTCCGCCCCGACGACGTGATCTTCCTCACGACGAAGGGGCAGGACACGGCCGGGGCAGTTGCGGCCCTGCGCGATGCCGGCGTCACCACGCAGGCCGTCGTCTGCGCCCAGAACGGCGTCAACAACGAGCGCCTCGCCCTCCGCCTCTTCCCCAACGTCTACGCCATGACGGTGATGCTGCCGGCCGACTACGTCACGCCGGGCGAGGTGATCTGCTACGGCACACCGAGGCTCGGCATGCTCGATCTCGGCCGCTACCCGCACGGCCTCGACGACAATGTCGCGCTGGTCGCCACCGCAATGCAGAGCGCCGGCTTCGCCGCCTTCCCGCTCGAGCACGTCATGGCCTCCAAATACGGCAAGCTGCGCGACAATCTCGGCAACGTCGTCGAGGCGGCGCTCGGACGGAGCGGCCGCTCCGGCATGCTGATCGAGGCCGTTCACGCCGAGGCCGAGCGCGTCTACGCCGCTGCGGCGATCGACTGGGTCGCCGTCGGCAATGCCGATCCACGCCGCAAGGGGTTGATGGACGTTGGCGCCGTCGAAGGCGCCACCCGCACCGGCGGCTCCTCGACCCAGAGCCTGAAGCGCGGCACCGGCTCGATCGAAACCGACTACCTCAACGGTGAGATCGTGCTTCTCGGCCGCCTCCACGGCGTCCCCACTCCCATCAACGCCGGCCTCGTCGCCATCGGCCACGAGCTGGCCAGCACCGGCGCCGCGCCTGGGAGCATGACCGAGGCAGAGCTGCGGCAACGGCTCGGATTATGAGGGGAGAGAAGCATCAGGCCGGGCAATACTTGCCAATCCCCCGCTCAACCGCTATATCAACCCCAACATCGATGCTCTCATTCGAGAGTGGGTGCCGGACCGGCCCCCGCTCTTTTTGTTTTACAAGGCTAAATTGGCTTTCGATCTCACCGAAAAACGCTACGTCAAGGAAACCGCCCTCGAAGCGCGCATCGCGCGCATCGTCGAGCCGGTGGCCAACGACCTGGGCTACAGCCTCGTCCGGGTGAAGATGACCCAGGAGAACGGCCTTACCCTGCAGATCATGGCCGAGGACGAGAACGGGCGCTTCACCATCACCGACTGCGAGGCACTTTCCAAGGAAGTCTCGCCGGTGCTCGATGTCGAGGACCCGATCGACCGCGAATACCACCTCGAGGTGTCGTCCCCCGGTATCGATCGCCCGCTGGTCCGCGCCCGCGATTTCGCCACTTATCTCGGCCATGAGGCCAAGATCGAGCTTTCCGACCTGCTCGATGGCCGCCGCCGGTTCCGCGGCTTCATCAAGGCGGTGGACGACGAGACCGTGACGGTCACGCTGCCCGACGTGCCCAGGGAAACCGAGCCGGACTTCAAGCTGCCGCTGCGCCTTCTGGCCGAAGCCAAGCTGGTGATGACCGACAAGCTCATGAACATGGCCCAGGTCGATCAGGAAGAGTTCCCGATCGACGAGGACGAAGATATCGAAACCGTCGAGCTTCCAGAGGAAGCCGATGAGTCAGACTCTGAAGAGGAGACCCACTGAAATGGCCGTTAGCGCGAACCGTCTGGAGCTGCTCCAGATCGCCGATGCCGTTGCCCGCGAGAAGTCGATCGACCGCATGATCGTCATCGAGGCGATGCAGGACGCCATCGAGAAGGCGGCCAAGGCCCGCTACGGCGCCGAGACCAACATCAAGGTCGACATCAATCCCCGCTCGGGCGAAACCCGCATGTGGCGCCTGCTCGAAGTGGTCGACCATGTCGAGGAATACGGCCGCCAGATCGGTCTGAAGGACGCGCAGGCGCGGAACTCCGCCGCCAAGATCGGCGACTTCGTCACCGAGCCGCTGCCGCCCATCGAGTTCGGCCGCATCGCGGCCCAGTCGGCCAAGCAGGTCATCGTGCAGAAGGTGCGCGATGCCGAGCGCGACCGCATGTACGAGGAATATATCGGCCGCGTCGGCGAGATCGTGAACGGCACGGTGAAGCGCGTCGAATACGGCAACGTCATCGTCGACCTCGGCCGTGGCGAAGCCATTATCCGCCGCGACGAGCTGATCCCGCGCGAGCTCTATCGCTATGGGGACCGCGTCCGTGCCTATATCTACGACGTCCGCCGCGAGCAGCGCGGGCCGCAGATTTTCCTTTCCCGCACGCACCCGCAGTTCATGGCCGCGCTCTTCCGCCAGGAAGTGCCGGAAATCTACGACGGCATCATCACCATCCGCTCGATCGCCCGCGATCCGGGCAGCCGCGCCAAGATCGCGGTGACGTCGAACGACAGCTCCATCGATCCGGTCGGCGCCTGCGTCGGTATGCGCGGTTCGCGCGTCCAGGCCGTGGTGGCCGAACTCCAGGGCGAAAAGATCGACATCATTCCGTGGACCGAGGATGTCGGCGGCCTCGTCGTTTCGGCGCTGCAGCCGGCCGATGTCGCCAAGGTCGTGCTCGACGAGCAGGCCGAGCGCATCGAAGTCGTGGTGCCCGACGAGCAGCTGTCGCTCGCCATCGGCCGTCGCGGCCAGAACGTGCGCCTCGCTTCGCAGCTCATCGGCTGGGATATCGACATCCTCACCGAGCAGGAAGAAAGCGAGCGCCGGCAGAAGGAATTCACCGAGCGGTCCGCTTTGTTCATGCAGGCCCTTGATGTTGACGAGATGGTTGCCCAACTACTGGCTTCGGAAGGCTTCTCCTCGGTCGAGGAGCTGGCCTATATCGATGTCTCCGAGATCGCTTCGATCCAGGGCTTCGATGAGGAGACCGCTGGTGAAATCCAGCAGCGCGCCTCCGACTATCTCGCGGCGATCGAGAAGGCCAACGACGACGAGCGCATCACGCTCGGCGTGGCCGACGAGCTCTACGAGATCCCGGGCCTGAACGCCGCCATGCTGGTGGCGCTGGGCAAGGACGAAATCAAGACGTCGAGGATTTCGCCGGCTGTGCCGCCGACGATCTCGTCGGCTGGACCGAGCGCAAGGACGGCGAGACCAAGCGTTTCGAAGGCACCTTCAAGGATTTCCCCGTGTCGCGCGAGGAAGCCGAGGAGATGATCCTGCAGGCCCGCCTCAAGGCCGGCTGGATCACGGAGGCCGATCTGGTTGCCGACGAGCAGCCGCTCGAGGAAGAGGGGGCGCCCGCGTAACCGGGCGCAACCTGGCGTAACAAGAGACTGCGCCCATCTGATCGGGCGCAGCCTGGCTCAACAAGAGGAGGCGCC
>JAEYTN010000164.1 GCA_023433985.1 Pseudomonadota bacterium
CTGCGTCGAGGCCGGTCGGGTTGCGCCCCCCATGGGTGTAGATCTCCCACTCGTCGACGTTCTGCTGGCCTGGCGCCCGGGTCTGGCGGCGGCGGGCGTCGACCGAGACGACGATGCACTGGTCGCCGAACTTGTCGGCGGCGCGGGCGATGAAGTCCGGATCCGATACGGCGGCCGAGTTGATCGCCACCTTGTCGGCGCCGGCCAGCAGCAGCTTGCGGATATCCTCGAGCCGGCGCACGCCGCCACCCACGGTGACCGGCATGAAGCAGTGCTCGGCGGTGCGGGCGACGACATCGAAGATGGTGTCGCGGTTCTCGTGGCTGGCGGTGATGTCGAGGAAGCAGAGCTCGTCGGCGCCGGCCGCATCATAGGCGATGGCGGCTTCGACGGGATCGCCGGCATCGACGAGATCGACGAACTGCACGCCCTTCACCACGCGGCCGTCCTTGACATCGAGGCAGGGGATGATGCGGGTCTTCAGGGTCATTTCCGGGACTCCGGGCGGGGCTCGCGCAGCTTGGCGACAACGGCCATGAGGAAGCTCGCGAGCCAGAAGATGGCGGCGAAGAGGACGAGGGGCAGGAAGATGCCCGGGATGTGGTTCTCGAGCGCGAGCCAGCCGAAGAGCAGGATCGGCAACAGGGCGAGCGCATACCACCGGAGCTGCACCTTGCCAACCAGCAGCGGACGGGCGGCGCGCTTACTCATCGAAGCCCGCCTTCCGGCTCCAGCGCCGGCGGTGCCAGTAGAGGATGCCGAACCAGATGCAGGCGAGGACGATGCCGGCGGGCCAGGTGAAGAGCGCGTAGAGGAAGCTGCCCGCCATGGCCTGCAGCTCGGGCGCCTTGTCGACGCCCTCGACGAGGCAGGGCGCGACCACGCCGCCGGTCGCGGTGCAGCCGTAGCCTTCGGCGAGGCTCGCGGCATGGAGGGTGACCCCGATCGGCGCCATGGCGCCCAGGAAGATCGCCGCGAGGGCGATCCAGTAGGGCAGCCAGGGGAAGGGCGGCCGGGTCACGCGGCCCGGGCGCCCTTGAGCAGCGCCAGCGCTTCACGTGAATCAATGCGCCCGTCATAGAGGGCGCGGCCGGAAATGGCGCCTTCGAGCAACCCGTACTCAGGCTCGGTCATGGTGCGGATATCGTCCATGGAGGCGAGGCCGCCCGAGGCGATGACGGGGATGGAGACGGCCCTGGCCAGCTCCAGCGTCGAGGGCCAGTTGATGCCCTTGAGCACGCCGTCGCGGTCGATGTCGGTGTAGATGATGGCGGCGACGCCTGCACCCTCGAAGCGCTTGCCGAGTTCGATGGCGCTCAGTTCGGAGGTTTCGGCCCAGCCTTCGACCGCCACCTTGCCGCCGCGCGCATCGATGCCGACGGCGACCTGGCCGGGAAAGAGCCGCGCCGCTTCGCGCACCAGCGCCGGATCGCGGACGGCGACGGTGCCGAGGATGACGCGGGAGAGGCCGCGGCCGAGCCAATCCTCGATATGGGCGATGGAGCGGATGCCGCCGCCGAGCTGGACGGGGAAGTTCACGGCTTGGAGGATGGCGGTGACGGCCTCGCCGTTGACCGAGCGGCCGGCGAAGGCGCCGTTCAGGTCGACGACGTGGAGGTACTCAAAACCCTGGTCCTCGAAGGATTTCGCCTGCGCGGCGGGATCGTCGTTGAAGACGGTCGCCTGCGCCATGTCGCCGAGCTTGAGGCGCACGCACTGGCCGTCCTTGAGGTCGATGGCGGGGAAGAGGATCATGGGTGGGCTCCGAGCGCCAGGCGGGCGTTGACGCCCCCTCCACCACGCATCTGCGATGCGCGGTCCCGCTCCCCCGCCAAGGCGGTGGAGGAGCACGGAGAGGGCAGCGTCTCAACAACAGCAAACACCGAGGTCGCGGTGCTCCTCCACCGCGCAGCGGGGGCGGGGGACCACCGAAGGTGGAGGGGGCATTGGGACGCGCTCACGGCTTCCACCTCAGGAAGTTGCCGATCAGGGCCAAACCGAGGGTCTGGCTTTTTTCGGGGTGGAACTGGGTGCCGAGCATGTTGTCGCGGCCGACGATGGCGGTGAGCCTGCCGCCGTAGTCGGTGGTCGCCACCAGCGTCTCGGGACGGTCGGTCGCGAGGTGGTAGGAGTGCACGAAATAGGCGTGGAGGCCATCCGGACCGTCGGGGATGCCGGCGAGGAGCGGGTGCGGGCGCTCGAAGGTGAGGGTGTTCCAGCCCATGTGCGGGACTTTCAGCCCGCCTTCCGGCTCGATGCGAACGACGGCGCCGGGGATCCAGCCGAGGCCGGGGGTGATGGCCTTCTCGCGGCCCTCGGTGGCCATCAGCTGCATGCCGACGCAGATGCCGAGGAACGGCACGCCGCCGCGGATGACACGCTCCTCGAGCACCTCCACCATGCCGGGGACGGCATCGAGGCCGGCGCGGCAATCGGCGAAGGCGCCGACGCCGGGCAGCACGATGCGGTCGGCCAGGCGGACGGCGTCGACGTCGTCGGTGACGAGGATCTGGTGGCCGCTGCCGGTTTCGCGGGCGGCGCGCTCGAAGGCCTTGGCGGCCGAGCGGAGGTTGCCCGAGCCGTAATCGATGATGGTGACGGTGCTCATTTGCGCCCCAGGGCCTCGACGGTCGCGAGGTCTTCGTCGGCGGCGATGACTTCGCCGCGGTAGTGCCAGCCGCGCCGGCCGAGCTTCAGACGCCGCAGCGTCGCCGCCTCGAAGCCGAGCAGGGTGGCGAGGAGGATATAGGTCCAGAAGGCCGCTGCGCTACCCGCATAGAGCCCCAGCGCCACCACCGCTAAGGTCGCGACGACCCAGCCCAGCAGCAGGAACCAGAGCCCGTGCACCAGCGCGTAGACCGGCGGCAGCAGGGCCGCGAACCAGCTGAAGCGATCCGCCACAGCGATGAGGTCTTGGTTTTCGCCCCGGTATAGGGAATAGAGGGTCACGTGGATTAAACCTCGGCGGGTCGAGCGACGTTTGCCCCGCATAGACGAAAAGGCCTGCCGTTGGAAGCGCAGAGCCGGCACAGGAGATGAAGCATGGCTGACAACATCGACAACCCGCACGGTCCCGGCGAAGACGTGATCGACCCCGCCGGCCCGCTGCTCGGCTATCTCGGCATCGGCCTGCTGGTGTTCATGCTGATCTTCGCAGCGGTGATGATCAGCGTCGGCGCGTCGGCCGCCTGACGCCTACAGCGACCCCTTGGTCGAGGGAATGACATCCTTCGCCCGGGGGTCGATCTCCACCGCGTCGCGGAGCGCCCGGGCCAGGGCCTTGAAGGCGCTTTCGGCGACGTGGTGGTTGTTGTCGCCGTAGAAGGTCTCGACGTGGAGGGTTACCCCCGCGTTCATGGCGAAGGCCTGGAACCACTCGCGGAAAAGCTCGGTATCCATCTCGCCCACCTTGTCGCGGGTGAACTCCACTTTCCATACGAGGAACGGCCGGCCCGAAACGTCGAGCGCGACGCGGGTGAGCGTGCCATCCATGGGCAGGTCGGCGCTGGCATAGCGGCGGATGCCCTTCTTGTCGCCGAGCGCACGCCTGATCGCTTCGCCGAGCGCGATGCCGACATCTTCGGCCGTGTGGTGGAAGTCGATGTGGAGGTCGCCCCTGGCGCGCACCGTGATGTCGATCAGCGAGTGCTTTGCGAGCTGGTCGAGCATGTGGTCGAGAAAGCCGATGCCGGTCTGCATGTCGTGCTTGCCGGTGCCGTCGAGGTTCACCGACACGGTGATGTCGGTCTCGTTGGTCTTGCGGGCGATTTCGGCGGTACGCATGGGCGGGCTCCTTGGGCGGGGGCGCTGTAGCACTAAGCCATGACTCGATAAAGATGGGTTAGGGGTCGGGTGCCGGACGCCCCCTCCACCACGCATCTTCGATGCGCGGTCCCCCTCCCCCGTGCCTTCGGCACAGTGGAGGAGCACTCTGGCCGCAGTGTCTCAGCAACGGCAAACACCGAGGTCGCGGTGATGCTGCACCGCGAAGCGGGGGAGGGGGAGCATGGTGGTAGGGACGTCCCGCCTTTCACCCCGGCACCCTCCCCAACCGGGCAGGCCGGATTTGCATTCCTCCTCCCGGCGCCTAAATAAGGCAGCGACAGTTCTGGAGTTCTTCCCCCATGTCGCAAGACAATGCGTTTCCCGGCTGGCACGGGACGACCATCGTTGCCGTTCGCAAGGGCAACAAGGTCGTGGTGGCCGGCGACGGACAGGTGTCCGTCGGCAATACCGTGATGAAGCATACCGCCAAGAAGGTCCGCCGCCTCGCGGGCGGCAAGGTGATCGGCGGGTTTGCCGGCGCCACGGCCGACGCGTTCACGCTCTTTGAGCGGCTCGAGCAGAAGCTCGAGCAATACCCCGACCAGCTGATGCGCGCCGCCGTCGAGCTCGCCAAGGACTGGCGGACCGACCGCTACCTCCGCCGGCTCGAGGCGATGATGATCGTGGCCGACAAGGACACGACCCTGGTGCTGACCGGCACCGGCGACGTGCTGACCCCCGACCACTCGACCATCGCCATCGGCTCGGGCGGCAACTATGCCTACTCGGCCGCGTTGGCGCTGGCGGAGAATACCGGGATGGACGCCGAAGAGATCGCGCGCAAGGCGATGAAGATCGCGGCCGAGATCTGCATCTATACCAACGAGAACGTCACCGTCGAGACGATCGAGAGCTGACGTGAGCTACACCGTCCGGCGCCTGGTTGCCTCCGATGCGGAGGCCTACAGGTCCCTCCGCATCGAGGGGCTGCAGTTGTCGCCGGCCTCGTTCGGCTCGAGCCTGGCCGAGGAGATCGACAAGCCGGCATCCGCGTGGACCGAGCGGCTCGAGAAGGGCTTCGTGTTCGGCCTGTTCGACGGGGCGGAGCTGGTCGGTATCGGCGGGTTCTACCGCGAGGCGATGCGCAACTCCGAGCACCGCGGACATCTCGTCGGCGTATACCTGACGCCGCGGGCGCGGGGCCAGGGCGGCGCGGACCTGCTGGTCGCGGCGGTGATCGACGAAGCGCGCCGCCATGTGCTGCAACTGCACCTGGTGGTGACGCAGAACAACGAGCGGGCCCGCCGGCTCTACGAGCGACACGGCTTCCGCATTTATGGACAGGACCCGCGCGGCCTCAGGGTCGATGGGGTGTTCTACGACGACTATCTCATGGTGCTGCCGCTCGATGCGAGGGCAGCGGAAAGTGATGAGTGAATGACCGATACCAATTTCTCCCCCCGCGAAATCGTTTCCGAGCTCGATCGCTACATCGTGGGTCAGAACGATGCGAAGCGCGCGGTGGCCGTGGCGCTCAGGAACCGCTGGCGCCGGCAGCAGCTGCCGGACGACCTGCGCGCCGAGGTGACGCCCAAGAACATCCTGATGATCGGGCCGACGGGCGTCGGCAAGACCGAGATTTCGCGCCGCCTCGCCAAGCTGGCGCAGGCGCCGTTCATCAAGGTGGAAGCGACGAAGTTCACCGAGGTGGGCTATGTCGGCCGCGACGTCGAGCAGATCGTGCGCGACCTGGTGGAGGCCGGCATTTCGCTGTTGCGCGACAAGAAGCGCGCCGAGGTGCAGGCCCAGGCCCACCACAACGCAGAGGAGCGGGTGCTCGACGCGCTGGTGGGCAACTCGGCGACGCCCTCGACGCGCGACTCGTTCCGCCAGAAGCTGCGCAGCAACGAACTCGACGACCGCGAGATCGAGATCGAGGTGCAGTCGCAGGCGCCGGCCGGCGGCTTCGAGATTCCCGGCATGCCGGGCGCCAGCGTCATCAACATCCAGGACATGCTGGGCAAGGCGTTCGGCGGCCGCGGCGTGAAGCGCAAGGTGCGGGTGAAGGATGCGCATGCGCCGCTGATGGCCGAGGAGGCCGACAAGCTGCTCGACCAGGACTCGCTCACCAAGGAAGCGATCGAACTGGTCGAGAACAACGGCATCGCCTTTATCGACGAGATCGACAAGGTGGCGAACCGCGAAGGCGGCGTGGCGGCCGGTCCGAGCCGCGAGGGCGTGCAGCGCGACCTGCTGCCGCTGATCGAAGGCACGACGGTTTCGACCAAGTACGGGCCGGTGAAGACCGACCACATCCTGTTCATCGCTTCGGGCGCGTTCCATGTGTCGAAGCCCTCGGACCTGCTGCCGGAACTGCAGGGCCGGTTGCCGATCCGCGTGGAGCTCAAGGCGCTCGACCGGCAGGACCTGATCAACATCCTCAACTCGACCGATGCCAGCCTGATGAAGCAGTACGTGGCGCTGATGGCGACCGAGGGGCTGACGCTCGACATCACCCCCGACGCGGTGGAGGCGATCGCCGACGCGGCGGTGCATGTGAACGCCACGGTGGAGAATATCGGGGCGCGGCGGCTGTCGACCATCATGGAGCGGCTGGTCGAGGACATCTCGTTCGATGCACCCGACAAGTCGGGCCAGACGATCCGCATCGACGCGGCCTACGTGCAGGACCGGATCGGGAAGATGGCGGCGGATACGGACCTGAGCCGGTTCGTGCTTTAAGGGCGACGAACAGTTAGCAACGAGGCCGGGGGCGATCCCGGCCTTTTTGTTTGGGGCCGGGCAGGACGCCCCCTCCACCACGCATCTTCGATGCGCGGTCCCCCTCCCCCGTGCCTTCGGCACAGGGGAGGAGCACTCCGGCCGCAGCGTCCTGAACAGTAGTGGCACTGACGATGCGGTGCTCCTCCACCGCGTAGCGGGGGAGGGGAACCACGCGAAGCGTGGTGGAGGGGGCGTTCGGCCGCGGGTTTCCGTTGGGCCCTGCCCTTTTCGTTGCGGGCAGTCTGTTCTACGACACGAGGACACCTTCCATCTGCCGAGCCTCCGATGCCCCTCGATCTGCCCGTTGCCGCCCGTCCTGCCGTCCAGGCGCTGTCGAGTTCGCTGATCCGGGAGGTGGCGAATGCCGGGATGGGGCGGGCGGATGTGCTGCCGTTCTGGTTCGGGGAGAGCGACCAGCCGACGCCGGCGTTCATCCGGGAGGCGGCGATCGCCTCGCTGAGCTCGGGCGAGACGTTCTACTCGCAGAACCTGGGGCGGCCATACCTGCGCGAGGCGATCGCGGCGTATCTCTCGCGGCTGCACGGCACGGCCGTGGCGCCCGGCCGGATCGCGGCGGTGGGATCGGGCGTCAACGGGCTGATGCTGGCGGCGCAGATGGTGATTTCGCCCGGCGACCGGGTGGTGGCGGTGACGCCGCTATGGCCCAACATCACGGAAATCCCGAAAATCCTGGGCGCCGAGGTGGAGCGCGTGCCGCTGACGGTGGCGAACGGGAAGTGGTCGCTGGACCTCGACCGCCTGCTGGCGGCGCTGACGCCGGGGACGCGGATGGCGATCATCAACTCGCCCAACAACCCGACCGGCTGGACCATCGAGGAGGACGAGGTCGACGCGGTGCTGGCGCATTGCCGCAGGCACGGCATCTGGGTGCTGGCCGACGACGTCTACGAGCGGCTGGTGCATGACGGAGCGCGGAAATCGGCGCCAAGCTTCCTCCGCCGCTACGAGCCGGGCGACCGGATCATTTCGGTCAACAGCTTCTCGAAGGCCTGGTCGATGACCGGGTGGCGCGCCGGCTGGATCGCCGCGCCGGAAGCGCTGATGGGCGACCTGGGCAAGATCATCGAATACAACACCTCGTGCATCCTCGAACCGGTGCAGCGGGCGGCAACCGCCGCGCTGACCGACGGCGAGCCGGAGGTCGCCAAGCTGCGGGCGCGGCTGACGGCGACGCGCGAGCTGCTGGTGGACGGGCTCAAGGGCATTCCCGGCGTGGTGGTGCCGGAGGCGGGTGGGGCGATGTATGTGTTCTTCCGCATCGAGGGTCGGGACGACACCCTGGCGCTGGCGAAGCGGCTGGTCGAGGAGGCGGGGCTCGGCCTCGCGCCGGGCGGAGCGTTCGGACCCGAGGGCGCGGGCTGGCTGCGCTGGTGCCATGCGACCGAGCCGGAGAAGCTGGGCGAAGGCGTGCGGCGGCTGCGGCGGTTCCTCGGGCGGTAGACCGGGGTGCCGGCCTTGTGCCGGGGCCGCCCCCTCCACCGCCTTCGGGTAGCCTCCCTCCCCCGCTATCGCGGCGGAGGATCACGCGCGGCAGCGTGCCGGGGCCGGGTTGCCAAAGATTAAGGTAGGGGCCGTTGCGTGGTGCGGAGCCGCTCACCAGATGAGGGCTCCACCGGAGCCTCCCTCTTGACCACTGCCATTGCCCGACGCCGTGCCCTGATGCTGGTGAACCCCAATGCCCGCCGGGGGGCGGCGGCGCTCGACCCGGTGGTAGCGCGGCTCGAGGCGGGCGGGATCGACGTCACGATCGAGCGGTTCGAGACGCCGGACGAGGTCAGCGCCGATATCGTGCGGCGGGGAGGGGCGTTCGATCTGGTGATCGTGTGCGGAGGTGACGGCACCATCAACTCGGCGGCGCGCGGCGTGCTCGCGACCGGCTTGCCGATCGGCATCCTGCCGATGGGGACGGCGAACGACCTGGCACGGACGCTGGGGATTTCCGAGAACCTGCTGCTCGCCGCCGACGTCATCGTCGCCGGCAACAGGCGGCGGGTGGACCTGGGCGAGGTCAACGGCAAGCCGTTCTTCAACGTCGCCTCGATCGGGCTCAGCGCCGAGCTGGCGGGCGGACTGACCCGCGAGACCAAGCGGCGCTGGGGCAAGCTCGGCTACGCGGTAGCGGCGCTCAAGGTGCTGGCGCGGGCCCGGCCGTTCTCGGCGACGATCATTTCGCCGCGCGGCGAGCAGCGGGTGAAGACGCTGCAGATCGCGGTGGGCAACGGACGGCATTATGGCGGGGGCACGGTGATCGAGGAGAATGCCGCCATCGACGACGGGCACCTCGACCTCTACAGCCTCGAGCAGGACAATGTGTGGAAACTGCTGCTGCTCATGGGCCATTTCCGCTCCGGCCGGCACGGGATGTGGGAGGAGGTGCGGACGGACAAGTCGGTGGAGTTCGACATCCGCACCAAGCGGCCGATGCCGGTGAACACGGACGGCGACATCGTGACCGAGACGCCGGCGCATTTTCTGATCCGGCCGGGGGCGGTGGAGGTGTTTGCGCCGGGGGCGTATGGGCAACCCCTCCACTAGCTTCGGCCAGGCCCTGTCCCTGCCCTACTCGGCTGCGTAGTGGCCGAACTGGGCGCCGTGCAGCCTTGCGTAGGCGCCGTTCTGCTTGAGCAGCGCGTGGTGGCTGCCCTCCTCGATGATGCCTTCGGTGCCGACGACGACGATACGGTCGGCATTGCGGATGGTGGCGAGGCGGTGCGCCACCACCAAGGTCGTGCGGCCTTCGGAGAGCGCGGCGAGGGCCTGCTGGATGGCGTATTCGGTGGCGGTGTCGAGCGCCGAGGTCGCTTCGTCGAGGATCAGGATCGGCGGGTTCTTGAGGAAGATGCGGGCGATGGCGAGGCGCTGCTTCTGGCCGCCAGACAGCTTCAGGCCGCGTTCGCCGACGGAGGTGCCGAGGCCATCGGGGAGGGAGAGGACGAACTCGTCGAGCGAGGCGCGGCGCAGCGCTTCGATGATCTCCTCGTCGGTAGCGCCGAGGCGGCCATAGGCGACGTTCTCGCGGATGGTGGTGCCGAAAAGGAAGACGTCCTGCTGGACGATGCCGATCTGGCTCCGCAGCGAGGCCTGCGTCATGTCGCGGATGTCGATGCCGTCAATGGTGATGGCGCCGCCGGTGACGTCGTAGAAGCGGGGCAGCAGCGAGCAAATGGTGGTCTTGCCCGCACCCGAGGGGCCGACGAAGGCGACGGTTTCGCCGGCCTTGATGGTGAGGTTCAGCCGATCGAGCACCCTGCCGTGCTCCGAATAGGCAAAGCTCACGTCCCTATATTCGATGTCGCCCTTGAGGCCGTTCACCTCCACCGCGCCGGGGCGGTCGGCGATGTCGGGCTCGGTGTCGATCAGCGTGGTGAAGCGGCGGAAGCCGGCGATGCCCTTGGGGTAGCTTTCGAGCACCGAGGTGATCTTGTCGATGGGGCGGAAGAAGACGTTGACCAGCAGCAGGAAGCCGACGAAGCCGCCATAGCTCAGTTCGCCGCGGATGACGAAATAAGTGCCGGCGACCATCACCACCAGCTGCACGAGGCGGGTCGAGAGGTAGCTCAGCGCGATGGACGCCGTCATGTAGGCGTAGGCGTTGAGCTTGGTGGCCTTGTAGCTCTCGTTGTTCTGGGCGAAGAGGCCGCGCTCGTAATCCTCGTTGGCGAAGGCCTTGACCACGCGGATGCCGCCGACGCTTTCCTGCACGCGCACGTTGAAATCGCCGACGCGGCGGAAGAGGCTCTGCCAGTTGAGCGTCATCTTGGCGCCGTAGCGGCTGACCAGCCAGGTCATGAACGGGACGATGACGGTGGTGAGGAGCGCCAGCTGCCAGTGGACCGTGAACATCAGGATGAAGGCCCCGATGAAGGTCATGATGGCGATGAACAGGTCTTCCGGTCCGTGATGGGCGACTTCGCCCACTTCCTCGAGGTCCTTGGTGACGTGGGTGATGAGCTGGCCGGTCTTGTTGTCGTCGAAATAGCGGAAGCTGAGCTTCTGGATGTGGTCGAAGGCCTGCCGGCGCATCTCGGTTTCGATGGAGATGCCCAGCGCGTGGCCCCAGTAGTTCACCACCGCCTGGAGGCCGGTATTGAGGATGTAGATGCCGAGCAGCGCCGCGGCGGCGGCCGCGATGAGGCCCCAGTTCTGGCCCGGCAGCAGGCGATCGACGAAGAGCTGCACCGCGAGCGGAAAGCCGAGCTCGAGCAGGCCCGCGACGACGGCGCAGCCGAAATCGAGGAAGAACAGGTGCTTGTAGGGCGCGTAGTAGGCAAAGAAGCGGCGCAGCATGGGCCAACCGGTCGCGGGGTAAGAGGGTGCCGACGCCATAGGCCGGTTGGCCCGCGCTGTCTACCGGAGCGGCTGTTCCACGTGAATCGCTAGGCGGCCCCCGCCTCGAACAGGCGGGCGACGGCGCGAACCGAGTCGATGGCGGCAACCTCTTCGGCGGCGAGCGGACGGCCGAGTTCCTGCTCGATCTCGAGCAGGAGCGCGACGTGGGTCATGCTGTCCCAGGCGGGGAGCGTCGCCATGTCGGCATCGGGCGGCACCTCGCCCTGGATGCCGAGGGCGCGGGCGACGGTCTGCGCGGCGCGGGTCTCGGGGGTCATTGCTCGGGCTCCGCGTAGGGTCCAGCCATCCAGTTTTCCTTGAACATCTCGAACCACAGCAGGTCGATCAGCCGGCCGGTGGAGGCCTCCCGGCGCTCGCGATGCATGGTGCCGGCATGGGTGTAGCCGAGCTTGCGATAGGTGAAGATGGAGGCGTGGTTGCGCGAATCCACCTTGCCGGTGAAGCGCTCGATGCCGCCATGGGCGAAGAAGTGGTTCATCAGCCGGGCGCGGACCTCGACCACGACGTTCCGCCCCCACCAGCCGCGATCGTGCAGCCCCACCATGTTGCCGAGCGAGCGATATCCGCTGGGG
>JAEYTN010000173.1 GCA_023433985.1 Pseudomonadota bacterium
GGAGCGACGTTGCTGGTCACCGAGATGCACCCGGTTCCGCCATGGGCGTTAAAGCCCAGCGCCGTCATGTCCTCGCCCGAGAGCAGGATGAAGTCGGGGCCGAGCTTGGCGCGCTGCAGGCTGGCACGCTCCATGTTGGCGGTCGCATCCTTCACCCCGGCGATGTTCGAATGGGCTTCGCGCAACCGGACGATGGTGTCGACCGTGAGATCGACGACGGTGCGGCCGGGCACGGAGTAGAGGATGATCGGCAGGCTGGTCGCGCTCGCCACGGCGGAGAAGTGCTGGAACATCCCCTCCTGTGTCGGCTTGTTGTAGTAGGGCACGACCGACAGCACCGCATCGGCGCCGACCTGCTCGGCGTAGCGGGTCAGCGACACCGCCTCGGCCGTCGAGTTGGCCCCTGCCCCGGCAACCACCGGCACGCGCTTGTTGGCGACCTTGACGCAGAGCTCGATGACGCGGCGATGCTCCTCGTGCGTCACCGTCGGGCTCTCGCCCGTGGTGCCGACGGGGACGAGGCCGTGGGTGCCCTCGTTGATCTGCCAATCCACGAAACGCTCGAAGGCTTTCTCGTCCAGCGCCCCGTTCGCGAACGGAGTGAGTAGCGCTGTAATCGAGCCTCGCAGCATTTCGGGGGGTCTTCCTCGTCAAAAAAGGCGCCTTCGCTGGCGCCGGGGTTGTTGGTGGGGGCCGGTCATCGGCTCGCCACAGTCGCGCAACATAGTCCGCGACGTGCGAGGCGACAAGCAAGTGTCTTGTGAGGGCGCGGCGCACACCCACAAGGACCGAGTGGCTAACGGAATCTTAGCTGCCCAAGGGCAGAGTTCCGGTTGGCTGCAAGGGTGGGGGGCACCTTGTTGGAGCTGTATCGAGGACCAACAGGACGGTTACCATGTTCGTTGCGACCAGGACGAAAGTCCTGCTGGCCGGTGTCTCGGCCGCCGCACTGACCATTTTCGCCGCGTCCTACGCGGGCGTCTTCTTGCGCGCCAACGAACCGGTGGACCAGGTGGTCACCGGGTCGGTGACGGCCAATGTCGTCGCGCCCATGCCGCTGCCGCCGGTCGCAGTCGCGCTGCCCACGATACCGGATGTAGCGGTCCCCGTGCCGGCCGACATGCCCGTCGCCGCAATCGCGCCGCGCTGGATCGAGGTTCCCGCTCCCCCGGTCAAGTTTCCCGATCCCGAGTTCAAGTCGGCGCTCGACATGATCGCGGCCGGCGACGCGGCCGGCGCCTACCAGCTGGCGAAGAGCTACGAGGACGACGCCCGACGCCGGACCGTGCAATGGGCCGCCATCGCCTACGGCAACGGTCAGGTGCCCTACGCCTCCATGCTGGCCTTCGCCGAGGACGCCCCCACCCTTGGCTCCGGGGAGCTGTTCAAGACCCGGCTCGAACAGGCCGTCACCCGCGAGAAGCCGGCTAGCGCCAAGGTCATCGAGCTGCTCGATGGCAGCACGCCCAGCACCGTGTACGGGCAGATCGCACTGGCCCGCGCACACCTCGCCGAGGGCGACAAGAAGCGCGCTGCCACCCTAACCCGCAAGATCTGGACCGAAAACTTCCTCGATCGCTCGACCGAGAAGCTGGTGCTCGACCGCCTCGGCGACCTGCTTACCCGCAAGGACCACTGGGACCGCGCGCAGTACCTGATGATGAACGACCGCGCGACCGGTGCCGAGCGGCTGTCGAAGTACCTGACCGCCGCGCAGAAATCGCTGCTCACCGCCCGCAACGCCACTTCGCGCAACGCCAAGAATGCCAAGAAGCTGCTCGATGCGGTCGATCCCTCGATGCACGGCAATCCCGCTTACCTGTTCAGCCGGGCCCAGCGGGCGCGTCAGTTCGAGCTCTGGGACGACGCCCTCGACTATCTCGACCGCATCAAGGGTAACCCGATCGGCGCTGACCAGATCTGGTACGAACGTCGCACGCTGACCCGCCAGTTGCTGGCGCTGGGCGAGGTGAAGCGCGCCTACCGGGCCGCCGATGGCTACCGCGACGGGCCCGAAGGAAGGCTCGTCGATGCGCATTTCCACGCCGGCTGGATCGCCGTCAGCTTCCTCAAGGATGCGGAGGCGGCCGCCGCGCATTTCGAGGAGATGACCAAGCACACGACGCTGCCCGACACGATCACCCAGGCGAACTACTGGCTCGGCCGGGCACGCAGCACGCTGGGCGACGAGGAAGGCGCGAAAGCTGCCTACGAGACCGCCACGCAGTTCGGCACCGTCTATTACGGGCAGTTGGCGCGCGAGGCCCTTGGCAAGGCGAGCACCGAAATTCGCGAGATGCCCGAGTGGGAATCGGCGGAGCCGGCGTTCGAGGCGGACGACCGCGTGAAGGCCGTGCGCCTCTTGGCCGCCAACGGCCACAGGGCCATGGCTATCCGGCTGCTGGACAGCTTCGCGCCCGGGCTCGAGAGCGGCCCGGAGTTGCTGCTTGCCGCGCGGCTCGCGCAGTCGCTCGAGGATCACCACCTCACCATCGTCATCGCCGATGCCGCCGAAAAGCGCGGCATCCCGCTCGACCTGTTCAACTTCCCCAAGGAAGGCCTGCCGCACACGCGGATCGCATCCACCGACGTGGCCGCGGTCTATGCTATCGCCAGGCAGGAGAGCCGTTTTCAGATCGATGCCGTGTCTTCGGCCGGCGCGCGGGGGCTGATGCAGTTGATGCCCGCCACGGCGAAGGAAACCGCCGGCAAGATCGGCATCGGCTATTCCAAGAGCCGCCTGACCAGCGACCCCGAATACAACACCCTGCTCGGCTCGACCTATCTCAAGGCGCAGCTCAAGCGCTTCGACAACTCGCTGGTGCTGGCCGCAGCCGCCTACAACGCCGGCGGCGGCAACGCCAACAAGTGGATCAGGCTCTATGGCGACCCGCGCTCTGAAAAGATCGACCCGGTGGTCTGGGTCGAACTGATCCCGGTGCTCGAAACGCGCAACTACGTGAAGCGCGTTGTGGGCAACTACCTCGTCTACCGTGCCCGGCTGGGCAAGGACGACCTGAGTATTTCCGAGGTCCTGCGACAGATTCCGGGGTGAGCCCTGCGCTTGCCGCTTGCCCCGCGCCGCGGCTCTGGTAACTCCATGAGCCATGTTCGGCCTTTCGCCCCAACGCAGCGTGCCCGAAGACTACCGGGCTTTCGCCACCCTGCCGGTCACCCGCTACACGGTCGGGCCGGCTGGCGAGGCCATTGCCGTGCATGTTGCGGGGCGGCTGACGAGCGGGCGGACGCCGCTGCTCTGCGTTCCCGGCTACCAGCGCAACATGAGCGATTTCACCGATTTCGCCGCGCACTTCCACCGCCAGTTCGGCGAGGACTGGCCAGTGGTGCTGGTGGACCTCAAGGGCCGGGGCCGCTCGTCCGACCGCAGCGACAAGGTGCGCTACATTTCCACTGTTGATGCGGCCGAGCTCATCGAGATCGTCGCGGCACTGGCGGTGGAGAGCGTGATCCTTGTTGGCCAGGGCTATGGCGGCCAGGTGGCGATGGCGCTCGCGGCGGATCACCCGAACCTCGTCGCCGGCACGGTGCTGCTCGACGCCGGGCCGGTGTCCGATCCGCGCGGCCTCGTCCGCCTGCGCAACAACCTCAAGGATCTCGAGGGGCCGCGCAGCGAGGCGGGGTTCCGCGCTATGCTGCGCCGCATGCTGGCGACCGACTACCCTGCAGCGCCCGAAGGCATGCTCGACATCCTCGCCGCCCGCACCCACTACCTCGACAAACGTGGACGGGTGCGCGCGCTGTTCGACCCGCACCTCACCAAGATGCTCGAGGTGTTCGAGCACGACGATGTGCTGGTGCCGCAATGGCCGCTCTACGACGCGCTGCGCTCGGCGCCGCTGATGCTGATGCGCACCCAGCTGACCGAACAGCTGCGACGCGAGACCTTCGAGGAAATGATGCGCCGCCGGCGTGACGCCGAGGGCTACATCATCGAGGGTCAGGGGTCCCCTGCCCTGCTCAACACGCAGGAAGACGTGGAGCCGATTGCCGCGTTCGTCCGCCGGCTGGTGAAGCGCAAGGCGCCACGCGCGGCTTAGCTCTCCGCGGCGCGCTTCGGCTTCATCGCGACGGCCAGTTCGCGCGCCTGTTCGCGCCAGAGTTCGCGGCCGATGCGGCCGGGGACGCCGAGGTGGCCTTCGATCCAGCCGATCTGCTCGTCCGTCAGCCCGCCCAACTGGTCGAAATGGTAGATGCCGAGCTTGTTGAGCGCAGTCTCGATCACCGGCAGCACGCCGATGATGTGGGTGAGATCGTCCTTGCCGCCTTCGCGAGGGGCGTCGAGTCCCGGCGGCCGGCCGGCTTCGACCGCGACTTCGGCCACTGCCGCTTCGGCCGTCCGGCGCGCTGCCGCGACGGCACGAGCCGACGCGGCGACCGCCTGATTGACGCCTTCGGGGGCGGGAGCCGGGGTCGGCCGCACGGGCGGGCGCCGAGGCGTCCAGTTGCCTTCGATCGCGCGCATCGCGGCATCTTCGTCCACCGCAACGTCAACGGACTCGTCAGCCGCCGCCTCTGGTGCGGGTGTCTCTGCGCGCACGACCGGCACCGTCACTTCGGCCGGCGCTGCCTGGGGCTCGGCGACGAGGCCAACGATTTCAACCTGCGGCGCCGGCTCGGCTTCAGGCAGCGGGGCGATCTCTGCCTGCGCCGGCTGCGAGATCGGAGCGAGCTCCGAGACGTGCTCGGGCGCGGTAGTCGTGGCATCGCCCGCAGCCGCGTCGGTCTCTGCCTCGGTAGTCTCCATAGCGGCCAGTTCAACCGTCACGGCCACAGGCTGCTGCGGGACCTCCGTCGCCGCCGCTTCGACGGTCACCGGCTCAACGGGCCCTGCAATCACCGTGGCCGCACTCGCGGCGATGTCCGCCAAAGCCGGCTCCGGCTCGAAGCTGGGGAACGGGATCACCTCGGCCGAGCGCTGGTCGGCGGACGGAGGAGCCGGCGGCGACTGCTCCAGCGGCTCTGGCAAGGGGGCCGGGACGGGGCGACCGGATGTCGTCTCTCCCGCAACACGAGCCGGCTGCATTTCGCCGACCGCCTGTGCCGTCGCTCCCGTGGCAGGCCGGTCCGCCGACCCGGGCACGGATGCCTCGACCGGCTTGACCACTTCGAGGAAGGAAGGCGGCGGCGAACCCTCGGCAAGGG
>JAEYTN010000176.1 GCA_023433985.1 Pseudomonadota bacterium
GCTGCTACATGGTGGAAGCCGTCAGTGAGACCGAGGGCGTAACGCTCGCGGCCTTCCCGGATTTCTTCGGTGAGAAGCCGGCGACCGAAAAGGTGCGGGTGTCGTTCATCGCCGACACCACCGCGCGCACGCTGGCATTCGCGTCGGGCCAGATCGATATGATCGAGGGCGTTCGCGCGCCCGGCTGGATCGACACCATGAAGCAGCGTTCGGCCGAGACGGTGTTCGACATGACTGCGCCGGGCAGCTTCAACTTCCTCCACCTCAACCTGACGCGCGCGCCGCTCGACAACCTCAAGGTACGGCAGGCGATCCGCTATGCGCTCGACAGCGAGGCGCTGGCCTCGGCCTATGGTCCGATGGCCAAGCCCATGGTCGGGATCATCGCCAGCCAGTTCGAGGGTTCCTTAAAGCGGGAGGACCTGCCCGAGGAGCTTCAGTACAAGCCCGATCCCGAGAAGGCCAAGGCATTGCTGGCCGAGGCCGGCTTCCCGAACGGGGTGACCATCTCGTGCTATACGAGCCAGCGCGAGGACTACGCAGCGATCATGCTGATGATACAGGAGCAACTGCGCGCCGTCGGCATCACTCTCGACCTCGACATCATCGACCACAACACGTTCCATGCCGAAAATCGGCTCGACAAGAACGCCATGCCGCTCAACTCCTCGAGCTATGGCCCGCTGCCGATCAACGTGTTCCTGCAGCAGGTCTCGGCTGGCGCCGAAGTGAAGGCGGACGGGAAGGGGCAGGGCAATTTCAGCCATTACGGCGTTGCCATCCCCGGCATCGACGACCTGCTGACCCAGGCGCAGGACGAGCCCGACTTCAACAAGCGCACGGCGATCTTCCAGGAGATCGAGAAGAAGCTGCTCACCGACCTGCCGATCCTCGGCGTCATCACGCTGAGCTACGTGATCGCCCGCAATCCGCGGGTGGACCTCGGCTATGAGGTGCAGTCGGGCTACGCCTACTGGCCGCTCAGCAAGGCGAAGAAGGCGGCCTGATCTGCAGACGCCAACAAAGAAGGGGCGCCCCGGTCCGGGGCGCCGCTTTCGCTGACGGGAGGATGTCAGCGGGAGGGGATTTCGACGACCTCGTGGTCGAGAATGCCGTCGACGGTGAAGACGAGTTGGTCGCCCTCGCGCCGGGCGGGGACCGACCTGCCGGCCACGCGCAGGTTGACCTGGCCGGGCGACCCGGCGCCGCCACGCACGCGCACTTCGACCGGTCCGATCGGCACGAGGTCGTACTGACGGCCGGGGACGCGCGACAGTTGCAGCCGGTTGTTGAGGTGCAGCACCTGCCGCCCCTCCTGGCTGTAGAGCTCGGCGGTGATGATGCCGTGGCCACCCGACAGCTCGACCTTGGCGCGATTGCCGAGCGCCCAGCGCACGGCATTGGCGAGCAGCAGCGCGTGCTCGAATTGCTCGTCGCGGGCAAAGCAGCGGTCGAGGTCGGCTACGAACCAGACGAGCTTGCCACCCGCCTGCGAGGTCTTGACCGTGATGGCCGCGAGGTCGGTGCGCGGCTCGCGCATCCACGAGGTTTCCGGCGGATAGATCGGGAAGTCGCGGATGAAGGTGGCGAGCACCTCGACGCCCGGATCGACCTTCACCACCGGCAGGTAGCCGCCGAAGGGCAGGGTGTCGGTTTCATCGAGCCCCGCGAGCACCGCGTGGCGCTGGCCGCCGGGGGCGGGTGCCGTGGCATCGCGCGAGCCATAGACGCCGGCGCGGTTCTCCGGCGCGAGGCGCAGGTAGGAATGCCGGGCGTGGGTCTCGATGTTGGGGTCAACCGGTCCCTCGCCGCCGTGTTCGCCGTTGCCACGATGCACGCCGAACAGGTTGCCGAGCGCGAAGTCGCCAAGCTGATCTCCGTACTCGGTGGCGATGGAGCTCTCGCCCGTGGCGATCACCGATCCGCCGGCAGCGACGAAGCTCTCGATGCCCTTGATCTGGGCGTCGCTCAGCCCGCCGACATTGGGCAGGATGATGACCTTGAGCCGGTCGGCAGCGCCGGCAATATCGTCCGCGTGCAGCGGCACGTAGGGGATTGCGTGGCGGTCCATGGCCTTCACGGCACCGCGATAGGGCGCCATGGTCTTGATGCCGGCGGCATGGCGGCCGAAGTCGCGGCCGAAGAAATCCTGGTTCTGCTGCGACCAGACGATGCCGACATCCGGAGTGAGCGTACGGTTGACCAGCACATCCTGGTTGGCTTCGTGCCAGGTGAAGATCGGTTCGGCCGTCCGGTACTGGCGCCGGTCCTCATGCATCGAGCCGATATGGTGCCACCAGGGCTGAATGCCGCCGGCAAAGCCCGACGACGACCAGAGGCGCACCTCGGCGGGCGGCATGGACGCGAGGCGGAAGGCCGGGCCGCCGAGCTGGTATTGCGGCATGGATTCCGGGATCAGCTTGTCCCAGCCGGCGATCTCGTGCAGGCGCTTGCCCGCCTCGGTGTTCTGCTCGAAGCCGTCGTACGGGTTGCGGCGCTGGTGATCGAGCATCACGATCGCCGCTTCGGGCAGGATCTGCTGCAGGTCTATGAAGCGCGTCGAGTTGTACATCGTCTCGCCGCCGATCATGCCGGACCAGACGCAGTGCTCGCCGCCGGCCTTGCGGGTGACGCGGTTGTTGAGTTTCCACAGGTCGGTGCGGCGCTGGAAGTTCCAGCGTATCCAGTCGCGGTAGGACTCGTCCTCCCAGTCGTGGTCCTTCGGCAGGTCCTTGCCGGCATATTGCCGGAACTGCGTCTTGCAGCTGTCGCAGTAGCAGATGCTGGTGCGCGGCAGGCCGGCCCAGGAATTGTCGGAGAAGCCATCGGGGTGGCTGCGCTCGATGATCTCTTCCATCACCGCCGGCAGGTACTCGGTGTAGTAGGCCGAGCCGATGCAGGTGACGTATTTGTCGGCGACGGTGATGGGGCTGCCGTCGGCGTTGCGGCAGATCCATTCGGGATGCGCTTCGTAGAAATCCTGCGCGACGCGGTTGGAGTCCATGCGCGCTACGACGCGGATGCCCTCCTGCTTGGCCAGCTGGACGATCTCGCCATAGAGGTCGCGATCGCCGAGGTGCTCGGCCCGGTGGTGCAGGGGAAACTTCGAGGGGTAGTAGGCGACGATGCCGCCGGCATTGACGATGATGCCCTGTACCCGCGTGCGCTTCCAGTGCGCCCGCCACCACTCGGCATCGTAGCGGGCCGGGTCGAGCTCGACGAGATTCGTCTGCCCCCAGCGCAGTGTCGTCTTGTACCACGGTGCCTCTGCCATGCTCTCCTCCGCCTAACATTCGGCGCCAGAGCTAGCGGAAAGCCGCCGTTCCTGTCGGCAGTCTTGCGTCGGCTTTCCGCGATGCGGAAGCGCTGCGGCGCTCTTCCACCATGCGGAAAACACCGAGGCGAGTTCTTGTCCTCCAAGGGCACCCCGCTACCGTTCGGGCCTTGGCGCCAGCCCGGTAGGGACGGGACCGGCGGCCGTGGAGGAGGACAGTATGCAGGTCAACAGACGCAGTTTTCTGGGCGGCTCTGCTGCCGCGCTAGGCAGCGCGACACTGCTCGCCGCATTTACCGGCCAGGCAGTGGCGCAAGGCACGGACACCCTCAAGATCGCGTTCGCCGCGCGCGGGCTTCGTACGATCGATCCGCACCAGTCGATCCAGGGCGTCGACAACTGGGCCATCATCGCCATCTACGACAAGCTGGTCGACCTGCCGCGCTGGCGGTTCCCAGCGACGCTGGATGAGCTGGTGCCGAGGCTCGCGACCAGCTGGTCGCACTCGGAGGATTCGAAGACCTGGACCTTCGAGCTGCGCCAGGGCGTGCAGTTCCACAAGGGCTATGGCGAGATGACGTCCGACGACGTCAAGTACACGTTCGACCGCGCCACCGATGCGCAGCGTGTGGGTGGCGTGCGCGCCAAGTTCACGAACATCGCCAGCGTCGATACCGACGGGCCCTACAAGGTGATCTTCAACCTTGAGCAGCCCGACCCTCTGTTCCCGCTCGGCGTGCTCAGCGACTACGACGGCGCGGTGATGAGCAAGAAGGCGGTCGAGGAGAAGGGCGACGAAGGGATCGGGACCGATCCGATCGGTACCGGCGTCTACTCGCTCGAAAGCGTCGCCACGGACCCGGGGCAGGGCGTCACGCTGGCGGCCAATCCGGACTACTGGGATACCAAGGCGGTCACGCCGAAGATCCAGTGCCTCTACATCGCCGACACCACGGCGCGTACGCTCGCCATCCTGTCGGGCGACGCGCACATGATCGAAGGCGTGCGCGCTCCGGGCTGGGCCGACTCGATCAAGCAGCGCGACGGCTCGCTGCTTTTCGACGTGGTGAGCCCCGGCAGCTTCTTCACCATCCAATTCAACGTGACGGTGAAGCCGTTCGACGATATTCGCGTGCGGCAGGCGCTGTTCTACGGCATCGACCGCGACGAGATCACCACCGCCATCGCGCCGATCTCGAAGCGCACCTACGGGCTCAATCCGCCGTCGTTCCCCGGCGGGTTCACGGAGGAGAGCATCCCGGCCGAGATCGCCTACAAGTACGATCCGGAGAAGGCCAAGGCGTTGCTGGCCGAAGCCGGGTTCCCCAATGGCTTTTCGTTCAAGAACGACACCAGCCAGCGCGAGGATTTCTCGGCCATCATGCTGATGATCCAGGACCAGTTGCGCCGGATCAACGTCAACATGGACCTCAACATCAAGGACCATACGGCTTTCCACGCCGACCAGAACATCGGCACCAACACGCTGAGCCAGCAGTCCTCGGCCATGCCGCCGGTACCGACGCAGGTGATCGTCACGTATCTCGCGGCCGAAGCCGAGGTGAAGTCGGACGGCACGGGCGGATCCAACATGAGCCACTACGGCGTCGCCATCCCCGGCATCGACGACCTGCTAACTCAGGCGCTGGCCGAGCCCGACCTCGAGAAGCGCATCCAGATCGTGCAGCAGATCGAGATCAAGGCGTTGAGCGACGCGGTGATCCTGCCCGTCTCCAACAACGGGTTCATGATCGTCCGCTCGCCCAAGGTCGACCTCGGTTACCCCGTGGAGTCCGGCTACGTGAACTGGCCGCTCTCGCAGGCGAAGTTCGTCTGACCTTCCGTCCTCCCGCGTCCCGGACGTCACCTCCGGGACGCGACCGTTCTTCTACCGGCCCCATGGAGCATTGACTGGATATGAGTGGAGCCGCCATCGGCATCGTCCTGCCCGGGACCCTCGGGAACAACGAGAGCGTCATGTGGGCCGCCGGGGAATTGCAGCGGGCGCTGGCCGCGCGCGATCTGGCTTCGAGCATCGATGGGCCCGGCAACACCATCACGGTCGAGGTCGTCGCGTCGGATGCCACGTTGCCGGGCGTGACGTTGCCACGTGTCGCGGAGGGCATGGCGCTGATCCGCGATGGAAGTCGCATCATCGCCTGGGGGCATGATACCCGCGGCCTAATCTACGCGTTGACCGAGCTTGCCGACCGGGCTCGCACGGTGGCGGGCGACGATCCGTTCGCCGGTACCTTCCCCCTGGTCGAAAGGCCGACGGCGCGCGTCCGCTCGATCGCGCGACTGTTCTGCTCTGAGGAGGAGGACAAGGGCTGGTTCCACGACCGCCAGCAGTGGCGGGACTACCTCACCATGCTGGCGTCGAACCGCTTCAACCGCTTCGCCCTGACCCTCGGCATGGGCTACAACTACCCCTACCACAACCCGTGGATCACCGACGTCTACTTCTACTTCCCGTACCCGTTCCTGCTTGAGCTCGACGGCTATCCGGTCGACGTGAAGGAGCTGCCGGTCGAGGAGCGCGAGGCCAATCTCGAGACGCTGAAGTTCATCGGCCGCGAGGCCAGGCGCCGGGGGCTGGAGTTCCAGCTGGCGTTGTGGACGCAGAACTACGATTTCGACGACGTGCCGCGCGCCAACTACAGCGTACGCGGCGTCACGAAAGACAACCTCGCCCCTTACTGCCGCGATGCGATCACGCGACTGCTTCAGGAGGTGCCGGAGATCACCGGGCTCACCTTCCGCGTGCATGTCGAAGGGGGCATCGCCGAGGGCGACTATGGCTTCTGGGAGCAGGCGTTCGCGGGCGTGGCAGCAGCCGGACGGCCGGTCGAGATCGACATGCACGGCAAGGGCCTCGACCACAGGATGATCGACATTGCGCGACGCTCGGGCATGCCGGTGACCGCTTCGCCGAAATACCTCGCCGAGCATATCGGGCTGCCCTACCACCAGTCGGCGATCCGCAACAAGGAATATCCGCCCGAGGTCGCCAAATCGGAGCGTGAGCAACTGAGCGAAGGGTCGCGCAAGTTCCTGCGCTACTCGTATGGCGACCTGCTGACCCACGACAAGGACTACAAGGTCATCTACCGCGTCTGGGCCGGCACGCAGCGCGTGCTGCTCTGGGGCGACCCGGTCCTTGCCGGCGGCTACGGCCGCAGCTCGATGTTTGCCGGGTCCGACGGCGTCGAGTGGCTGGAGCCGCAGAGCTGGAAGGGGCGCATGGGCACGGGCATCCCCGGCCAGCGCTTCACCTACCAGAAGCACGCCCTCGCCACGAAGCAGGACTGGCGGAAGTACGACTATCAATATCGCGTATGGGGCCGGCTGCTCTACAACCCCGAGGCGCCGCGCCAGAGCTGGATGCGCTGGCTCGAGCAAGAGTGCGGGGATGCCGCCGAGGCTTGCGAAGCCGGTCTGTCGCTGGCGAGCCGGGTGCTGCCGCTCGTCACCCTGACGCACGGTCCGTCGGCGTCGAACAACCATTACTGGCCGGAGATCTACACCAACCTCGGTCTGATCGACGGATCGGGAAAACGGGCGTACGCTTTCGACATGGAGGGGCCCGTACGGTTCGGCAATGCACCGACCTTCGACTCCGCGCTGTTCGCGACGGCGCGCGAGTACGCCGAGCTGTTGCTCGCGGGCAAGCCCTCGCACCGCTACACCCCGCTCGATGTCGCCGACTGGCTGGAACGCCTCGCCGAGGGCTGCGAGCGGGAGCTGACGGCGGCGCGGTCGTCGCGCGATTTCGGCCGGCCGGAGGTGCAGCGCATCACCATCGATGTTGCGATCCTCGCCGGCATCGCCCGCCATTTCGCCGAGAAGCAGCGGGCCGCCTGCTGGGCCGAGCTATTCGTCGCCACCAAGGCGAGCGTGCTCATCGAGCCGATGCTCGACCATGCGCGACGTGCGGTGTTCGCCTGGGAGGGCATCGCGGCGATCTCGCGCGATCTCTACCACGACGACATCACCTACGGACCGCAGAGCTGGCTGCGCGGCTCATGGCACTCGCGCCTGCCGGAGATGCAGGCGGAACTGCTCGACCTCGAGGCGATCCGCGGGCTCGGGGGCACCGAGTCCGTGCCTGCCGATGAGCGGACCAACGCCGCCATTGCGGCGCTCAGGTCGCGCCGTCCGACGCGCGCCGAGCCGATCGATATCGGGGCAGGGCGCCGCTTCAACGCCGGCGAACCGGTATCGGTCAGCGTGGCGGCCACGGCCGATGCGCCGCCCATGCTGCACTATCGGCACGTGAACCAGGCCGAGCGCTGGCGGTCGGTGGCGATGAGCCGCGAGGCCGACGGTTTCGAGGCCGAGATTCCTGCCGACTACACGGCGTCCGATTTTCATCTGCAATATTTCGTGTCGTTCAGCCGCGACGGCGACGCGGTGCTGGTTCCCGGCCTCGCCGGTGACCTCGCCAACGAGCCCTATGTCACGCTGCTCCGGCAGTGACCGCGACCCGGAAAGCCGGGCCGGCAGCATCGTCGCCTTTGCGGCGGAGGAGGAGGGGTTGAGAAGATGATGCGATACCTGCTGCTGCGGCTGCTGGACGCTATCCCGACCGTGTTCCTGGTGCTGCTGCTGGTCTTCATCGCCATGCGCATCCTGCCGGGTGACCCCGCGATCGCTGCGCTCGGCGACATGGCCACGCCCGAGCAATTGCAGCTCTTCCGCGAGAAGATGGGCCTCAATGCTCCGCTCTGGCTGCAGTTCATCAACTTCGTGATCGGCGTGCTGACGCTCGATTTCGGCACCTCGATGATGAACAACAAGGATGTGATGGGGCTCATCCTCTACAACCTGCCGTACACGATCGAACTGACCGTCGTTTCGGTGCTGATGGGCGTGATCGTCGGCGTGCCGCTGGGCGTGCTGGCGGCGACGAACCGCAACAAGTGGCCGGACGGCACGGTCCGCGTCTTCTCGCTCATCGGCTACGCCATCCCCGACTTCTACCTAGGGGCGCTGCTGCTCATCACCTTCTCGCTCAACCTGGGGTGGTTCCCGATCAACGGCGGCGGCGAGGGCTTTGTCGACCGCATGTGGCACGTGTTCCTGCCGGCGCTGACGCTGGCCTTCGTCAAATCCGCCTTCCTTGGCCGGCTGACTCGCACGTCGCTGCTCGAGGTCCTGAGCAAGGACTTCGTCCGCACCGCCCGGGCCAAGGGGGCGAAGGAGCCGCGGGTGATCTACCGGCACGGCCTCCGCAACGCGCTGCTGCCGCTCACCACCGGCCTCGGCCTTTCGACGCTGGCGACGCTGTCGGGCTCGGTGGCGATCGAACTGGTGTTCAACCGGCCGGGCATCGGCAAGCTGCTGATCAGCGCCATTGCCGAGCGCGACTATGCGGTCATCCAGGGGGGCGTGGTGGTGTTCGCCATGTTCGTGGTGCTCATCAACCTCCTGATGGACCTCCTCTACATCATCGTCGACCCGCGGATCCGGATGCAGTGATGACCACGCTCACAGAGACGACCCCGCTCAATCCCGAACCGCCCCTTGCGCCCGAGCAGAACGCCTTCGACCTGATCAAGGCGATCATCCTCGGCCGGCCCGGCACCATCGTCGCGGCGATCATCATCGCGATCCTCTGCGTCATCGCGCTGCTCGCACCGATCATCTCGCCCTACGATCCGCTGCGGCAGTCGATGCTCAAGATCAACCGCATGCCGAGCTGGGAGAACTGGCTGGGCACCGACCAGTTCGGCCGCGACGTGCTCTCGCGCATGATCTACGGCTCCCGCAACTCGCTGATCTTCGGCCTGATCTCGCCCGTCTGCGCCGCCATTGTCGGCACGACACTGGGCGTCATCGCCGGCTATTTCGGCGGCATCACCGATCGCATCATTTCGCGCGTCGTCGACCTGCTGCTCGCCTTCCCCGAGCTGCTGCTCGCCATCATGATCGCTGCCGTGCTGGGCGGCGGGTTCTGGAACGTCATATTCGTGATCACCGTCGCCTTCGTCCCCGGCTTTGCACGTGTCGCCCGCGCGCAGACCCTGGCGGTGAAGCAGGACCCCTATGTCGAGGCGGCGATCTCGGTGGGCGTGCGCACGCCGGTAATCATCTTCCGGCACATTCTCCCCAACATCATGGCGCCCATCGTGGTGCTGATGATGCTGTGGGTGGCCTCCGCAATCCGCCTCGAAGCTTCGCTGAGCTTCCTCGGCATCGGGACGCAGCCGCCGAACCCCAGCTGGGGCAACATCATCCGCGACGGGCTCAACAACATCTTCGGCTCGCCCTGGCCGATCATCGGCGCCGGCGCCGCGATCACTCTCGTGGTGCTGGCCTTCAACCTCGTCGGCGACGCTGTCCGCGACGCACTCGACCCATCGACCGCCAAGTCCTGAACGGAGCGCGCATGACCGACATCAAAGCCGCTGCGCCATCCCGCACCGCCGCCGCTCCGGGGCCGGTACTGTCCGTGAAGGACCTGCGCACTGCCTTCCGCGTCGGCGATGGCTGGACGCAGATCGTCAAGGGCATCTCGTTCGACATCGGGCAGCACGAGACGGTCGCCGTGGTCGGCGAATCCGGCTCCGGCAAGAGCGTCACGGCGCTGTCGATCATGCGTCTGCTCGCGGCCGAGAGCAGCCGCATCGAAGGCTCGGTGCGGCTGGGCGGCGAGGAACTGCTGACCCTGCCGGAGTCGCACATGCCGGCTATCCGCGGCCAGCGGATCGGCATGATCTTCCAGGAGGCGATGACCAGCCTCAATCCGCTCGTCTCGGTCGGCGGGCAGATCGCCGAGGCGCTGACCGTGCATGGCCTCGGTCGCAGCGAGGCGGAAGCCGAAGCGGTGCGGATGCTGGAGCGGGTCCGCATCCCCGCCGCGCGCAACCGGGCCAAGGAACTGCCGCTCAACCTGTCGGGCGGCATGCGGCAGCGCGTGATGATCGCCATGGCGCTTGCCTGCAAGCCGCAGCTGCTGATCGCCGACGAGCCGACAACCGCCCTCGACGTCACCATCCAGGCGCAGATCCTCGCGCTTATCAAGGAGTTGCAGCGCGAGGAGGGGATGGGCGTCCTCTTCATCACCCACGACATGGGCGTGGTGGCGGAGATCGCCGACCGCACCGTCGTGATGCTGGGCGGCGAGGTGGTGGAACAGGGCCGCACCGAAGACATTTTCGCGTCGGCCAGGAGTGCCTACACCAAGACCCTCATCGCCGCGGTGCCGCGGCTGGGTAGCGCGGGCACCGGCCAGCCGCAGCACTTTCCGGTGGTCGATCGAAAGACCGGCGAGCTCAAGTCTGCCCCGCCTCGACCCGATACCGTCGCCCATGCCGACCAGCCCGCCCTGTCGGTGCGCAACCTGGTGAAGCGCTACGATCTCGGCGGCGGCCTTTTCGGCAAGGTGCGGGGGCGCATCCATGCCGTGGAGAACGTGTCGTTCGATATCCAGCCGGGGGAGACGCTGTCGCTGGTGGGGGAGTCCGGCTGCGGCAAGTCGACCACCGGTCGCGCCATCATGCGGCTGGTCGAGCCGCAATCGGGCGAGATCAGCATCGACGGCACCGATATCCTTGCGCTCGACAAGGAGCGCATGCGCGACATGCGCCGGCATATCCAGATGATCTTCCAGGATCCGTTCGCCAGCCTCAATCCGCGCATCCGTGTCGGCGAGGCGATCGCCGAGCCGTTCCTCACGCACAAGCTCGGCACGCGCGAGCAGGCGCGCGCCAAGGTCGCCGACCTGCTGCAGCGCGTCGGCATGGACCCGGCAGTGGCCACCCGATATCCGCAACAGTTCTCGGGCGGGCAGCGGCAGCGCATCTGCATTGCCCGCGCGCTTTCGCTCGAGCCCAAGGTGATCGTGGCCGACGAATCCGTCTCGGGCCTCGATGTCTCGATCAAGGCGCAGGTGGTGAACCTGCTGCTCGACCTGCAGCAGGCGCTCGGGCTCTCGTACCTGTTCATCTCCCACGACATGGCGGTGGTGGAGCGGGTCAGCCACCGCGTCGCCGTGATGTACCTGGGCGAGATCGTCGAGATGGGACCCGCCTCGGCGGTGTTCGCCAACCCGCAGCATCCTTACACGAAGCGCCTGATCGCAGCCGTTCCGGTTCCCGACCCGGCACGCCGCAACCAGCTCCGCCCGGTCAACAACGATGAGGTGAAGAGTCCCATCCGCCCGGCTGACTACGTGCCGCCCGCACGGGCCTACCGTGAGGCGTCGCCGGGGCACATGGTGCAGGAATGGGACGGCGAATGGACGCCCTGACCCTCACCTAAAGCACTAGGCCGCGTCGTTGACGCACTATCATGGTAGCGCTACCATCTTTTCTCAAATGCAGAGCCATAGGCTCGCGGCGAGGGGATGGAGGCGGACTTGGAGAAGGACCTGAACGGCCGCGTGCAGTCGGTCGATCGCGCGATGACGCTCCTCGAGGTGTTGAGCGAGGACGACAAGGGACAACGGCTGACCGACCTGGCGAAGCGAACCGGGTTGTCGCTGACAACGGTGCACCGGCTGCTCACCACGCTCGAACAACGGCAGTTCTTGCAGTTCTCGCT